>JBCDBC010000096.1:0-9660 GCA_039184535.1 Bacteroidota bacterium
AGTTTTGAATGACTGAATCAATAAGACATAAACTTAGACTTAGACTTTACCTTATTCTTCTTCTTGTATGGTGTTTATCAATTGCGCTAAGAGATAATCCGTTTCTTGCTGTTTCAGGTTGTTCCTTTCTGCCATCTCATTGAAAGCTACCTCCAGCATCTCCAAATCCAGCTTACGCTGCCCCTCTACATAGTCTGCCAACTCCGTGAACAGATTCTCTGCATAATCTCTTTGCTGTTGATTAGCGAGCGAGATGGTATTCACCATGGAACGGTAATTCTCCTCCCTGATGGTCTCTCTTAGGGCAGCTATTTGTGAGTCTGATAGTTCCTGAGAGGTTCTTCTTTGCCTGACCTGGCTTTGCCTGATGTTTTTCAGTTCTCCTTCCAGAGAGGTTAGGTGCTGCATCAGGCTATCATTCCTTCTGGCAAACATGGACTCCATGCTGTCCTGAATGATTTTCCACTGCTTTTCAGTTTCATTAGTTGCCTGATAAGTAGGATCCGTTACCTTATCTCCTCCAAAGGAAATATTGAGGGATTTACTTCCATATTCCACTTTCAGGTTAGAGAACCATGCACCTGTCATCAGTAAGCCAATGATGCTAGCAGCTACTCCCCATTTGATAAGGGATTGGGTAAATCTACCGTCAATTACCTTAGCTTGCTTAGGCTGAATGAATACGGGAGCTATGACTTCCATGTCTTCCAGCTTATTTAGGTCTTCCCTGGTTCCAGATAATTCTTCCAATTCCAGTGACTCCTCTGGATGTTTCTCCAGGTAAGCTTTTACTTCACGCATCTGTACCTCTTCTAATTCGCCGTACAGAAACGAAATGAGCATTTCTTTTGTGGGCTTAGTTTCCATATGATACAGATTCTTCATTGATGTTCCACTTGTCTAGTACTTTTCGCATAGCCTTTAATCCGTAATACATTCTGGATTTGGCTGTATTTTCTGATATCTCCAGGGTTTCTGCTATTTCTCTAAAGGTTAACCCTTCATATTCTTTCATAATCAATACCGTTCGTTGGTCCTGGTTAATTTCCTTGAGCGCCATCCTGACTAATTTCCCTGCTTCCTTACGCTGCATATCCGCTTCCGGACCTCGATCTGTGGCTTTCCACTCTACTGCTTTCACACCTCCTTCTTCTTGTTGAAAAGCTTGAAGAGAGAGAATCTTCCGACGCTTTTTCTTCCTGTCCTCTTCATTGCAGTAGTTAGTAGCTATCCTGTATAGCCAGGATTTAAACTTTTTGATTTCTTGTAGCTGAGGGAGTTTTTTGTGAACCGTTATAAAGGTCTTCTGACAAACTTCAGATGCCATGGTATGTGCATCAAACTCACTGTGCTTTGAGAAGTACTTCCAGGCATAGTTGTAAATCCGTTTGTACCAGAGCTGCACCAGCTCATTAAATGCCTGTTCATCCCCCGAAGAAATCCGCTGTATGTAGTGTTCCGATATCAACTTGGTCAGCTTTGAGTTTCCGTGTTTGGTAGTATGATGGAGGAAGTAGGAGAATAGTTTTACCTATCCAGGATTTTTTTCTCTTTTTCTAATTTATTGATAATAAGTGGAAAAGATTTAACACAGAATTTATAAATGTCGGCTAGGGGACATTTAGCATTTCTTGTAGCTTAAGTATAGATGCACCACTAACACTTAATTCATGAAAACACGATTACGTCAAGCTGTCTCTTGTATCCTCTTGTATGTGCTGTTGTTTTCGTCCCTGTTAGCTCAAAACTATCTCTATGTCATGAATCCCCAGTTTACCTGGGAGGAAAGCATAGGAGTTATCAACGAAGCTACCATTTCTGTGAGGCCTGCTGGAATGTATACTGAAGTTGGGCTTTTCTTAACCCTTTCCACTCAGGAGCAAGTCTTCAGTCCCGAAAGTCAATTAGAAATTGTGTATGACTTTGCCCTCCCTAAAAATAGCATAGTCAATGATTCCTGGCTGTGGGTAGAGGATTCCATCGTGCGAGCGGATATCCGCGACAGATGGAGTGCCTCCTTTATCTATGAAGGTATAGTCCAGCGTAGACAAGATCCCTCCATTTTATACAAACTGTATGAGCATGACGGTCAGCCCGTCTATGAACTAAGAGTATATCCTTTATTTCAGGAGGACGTCAGAAAAGTAAAGATCTCTTATTTGGTGCCTACCTCATTCTCCCTTGGTGGGCAACAAATACCCCTTCCTATGGAAATGCTCACAGCCTCAGGTATTACCCCAGACCAGATCCGCCTCCTGGTATGGTCTGATGAGGACTGGAAGAATCCTACTATCCAGGAAAATGAGAACATCATTTTCGAAAATAAGGAGACCGAAGACGGTATACCTTATCTGGAAACGGAGCTAAGTGAGTATCATGGACAGAATTTATCTCTCCATTTTCCTTCTGTTTTACAGGAAGGGATCTTTCTAAAGACCTATGAGACGCCGGAGGACAACTACTATCAGCTGGTATACCTTCCTACTTTGGATGAAGACCTTCAAACACCTTCCAAGCTAACCTTTGTCCTGGATTATGTGAGAGGATCTACTAGTGTCAGCAGAGAATCCTATCTAACTGAAACCGCTCAGTTTCTTCTCGCCAACCTGAATCCGGCAGATTCCTTTAACATCATTTATCCTACCCTTTCTGTGAATCAAGCATCCAATAGTTGGTTATCGGCAACAGAGGAGAATATTTCTGCTGTGATGGCTACGGTTAGAGAAAGGCTCAATTCAGAATTTTCCCTTTTGCCTTCTTTACTAAATGCAGCCTTTGCCTTTTCTCAGGAAGATGAATCAGCAAATATATTCCTCATTTCTTCCTCAGATGAGTTTGAGACCATCAATAAGGCAAACACCATAGTGGAATCTCTTCAGGAAACTTATGATAGGTTCCCTACTGTCTTCATTGCTGATCTGGCAGATGAACCCAGGTATGCGTTCTGGTCAGGTGGCGTGAATTATTATGGCAACCAATATCTCTATACCCGTCTCACCCAACTTTCCGGAGGAGAAATCAGCTCCCTATTCGGAAATACCTCTACAACCATAAATGAGGTTTTACAAAACAGCTTAGGTCAAATGAGTGGCCGCTTTGAAAGCTTTGACCTGCATACTTCTGTAGCATCAGGATTTTGTTATTCTCGCCTCAATCTGACGTCTCTTTCTCAGGTCTCTCCTTCCTCATCCATCAGGCAGGTAGGAAAATACGTGGGGGAGCTTCCCTTTGAGATGACCGTGGCTGGAGAATTCCAAGATAGCCTGTTTTACAAAGAATATACCTTATTCCCTTTTTCTGAGGAAGCCCCATTAGATAGCCTTAGCAAAAGCATATGGGCAGGCCTACAAATCAGGGAGTGGGAAGAGGAATCCAGAACCAATGAAATGATCCAAAGGATCATTGGCCTCAGTCTTGAGACTAGGGTTCTTTCCGAATACACTGCTTTTCTGGCGCTGGAACCTAGCGATACTACTTTTGCTTGTCCTACTAATGAGTGTGAGGATGAATCTGTCCTTCCTGTTAGTCTCAGTGAGCAGCTAGAAGCGGACCTTGCCATAAGCTTGGCACCCAATCCATTTACAGATCTCATCACCATAAGTGGAAAAATGGTAGCTGGCAAAGGCCTTCCTACCCTCAAAATCATAGACGTATTAGGCAGGGAGGTGAAAGACTTAGTCATTAGCCAAGATGGGGAGACATGGGAAGCTAAATGGGACGGGACTGATTCCTCAGATATAAATCTTTCCGCTGGTATATACCTCCTCTCCATAGAACTGGAAGGAAAGGCCATAGTCAAGCGAATAATCAAACAATAGGTAGGAAGGAGACTATTAATCAACTCCAACAAATAATCTGTAATCTTCTGTTTGATCCTACAGAACCATCAGAATTTATTTCAGATGGTTCTTCCATAAGTTCTTTCCAGACTTACTAAGCTTATAATATATAAAATGGTAGAAGGCTATGATTAACTGTTTGCTACAAGTATAATAATTTCCAATGCTAAGTCATGAAACATTCTTATCACCAAATCCTCACTAGCATCCTCTTGTCTTTTCTGGTATTACCAGCATTACAAGGCCAGACTTTCCTAAAGATTTTAAATCCCAATACTTTACAGGATGAGAGTTCTCCCGGAAATATCAAGGAAGCCACCATATCCGTGAAACCTTCAGGTGTATTTTCTGAAATAGGCCTTTACTTGACATTCTCTCCCATTGCCGCGGAAATGGATTTTAATATGCCAAGGGAGGTATTCTTCAGATTTACCTTACCCAAAAACAGCATGATAAATGACTCATGGTTATGGGTAGAGGATACTATCATCAAGGCTGAAATGAGAGATAGGTGGAGTGCCTCATTTATATATGAAGACATAGTACAACGTTACAAAGATCCCTCTATCCTGACCAAAGGATATACATTTTCGGGTCAAGCGATTTATACGCTACGTGTATATCCCCTGTTAGGAGATGGAGAACGTAAGGTTAAAATCTCCTATCTAGTACCGAATACCTTTACCCTAAATGGTCAGCAAGTTCCCCTTCCTTTAGATCTTTTGGAAGCTTCTTTCATGCCTACAAGAAAGGTAAACCTAATAATATGGCCAGATGAAGAATGGCAAAACCCCTTCATAATAGGTAGACCTGAGATCATCTTTGAAGAAAAAGAAACCCCAGAGGGCCAGACATACCTTCAAACTAATATTTCTCAATATGCTGATAAAACCCTGACACTTGGCTTTCCTTCTATTTTGCAGGAAGGTATTTTCTTCAAAACCCATGAATCAAATGAGGACAACTATTATCAGCTAGTATACCTACCTAACGGAGATCCCAGTCTTCAACAGCCAAAGAAGCTCACGCTCATCATTAACCTTGTAAATTCTCCTAATAATCCTTCTTTATACACATATACTGATGAAGAATTTCTAAATGAAATTAAGAACTTTCTACTGGCTAATCTAAGAGACATAGATTCTATCAATGTAGTCTACCCAGCCTTAGTAGGTAGCTATCCCATTTCTGCTATTCCTGTTTTCCCTAGCTGGGTCACCGCCTCTAAAGAGAACATCAGTCAGGCAATAGAAACCGTAAAAGAAAACATCAATGTAGGTACCCACGCTGTAGGAACCCTACTGGACAAAGGGTTTGAACTTTCACAGGCGGACCCATCAGCCACGCTATTCCTTATTACTTCTTCAGGGGGATTTAGCATAAATCCGCAAGGCCCTATAAGTCTTGTAGAAAGTCTTCAAGAAAAATACCCCATTATTCCCAGGGTATTTATCTCAGACCTCACCCAAGGGCGTTTATCGGGTTACTCCGTCAATGGGGTAAGGTATGGAGGAGATGAGTATCTGAACGAGTTACTCACTCAAGTGTCTGGAGGTGAATTTGATATGTTACTGTGGCGCCTCAACACCCTGAATGAAATCCTAAATTCTACCTTTCAAAAAATAGATGGTTTCTTTGAAAGTTTTAATATATATCCGTCTCCATCAACTGGATTTTCTTATTCACGCTTCAACGTGAATGCCTCTCCTTCTCTCATGACCCCCAGCACTGCCTTTCTACAAATAGGCAAGTATGAAGGTGAGCTTCCTTTGGAGTTATCTATAGCGGGAGAATATCAAGACAGACTCTATTACAGAGATTATTCTCTTTTCCCTTTCAGTAACTCGCCCCTAGATAGTTTAACCAAAAGTGCATGGGCAGGGCTTCAATTAGGAGAATGGGAACAGCGAAATGCCCTTAATGCAATTATTCAAAGAATTATAGAATTAAGCAAGGAGAGTAGAGTATTATCAGAGTATACAGCTTTTCTGGCGCTGGAACCTAATGATACCACAGACGCTTGCCCTCCTAATGAGTGTGAGGATGAGTCTGTCCTTCCCGTTAGTCTCAGTGAGCAGCTGGAAGCGGACTTGGCCATTAGTCTGGCACCTAATCCATTTACGGACCTTATCAGCATCTCAGGTAACGTCCTATCAGGCAAACCCCTTCCTACGCTTAAGGTCATAGACATGCTTGGGAGAGAGGTAAAAGTCCTGCCAGTAGAATTAAGCGGAGACAAATGGGAAGCCAATTGGGATGGTAGAGACCCTTCCGGCAACTTGCTATCAGCCGGTATCTATCTACTACGAATAGAAGTAGAAGGCCAGGTGATCACGAAAAGGTTGGTCAAGCAATAAAGAACGCCAAAAAGTTGATTCTCATATACAGAAAAGCCGCTTCAGAAATGGAGCGGCTTTTTTATTTATATAAAGTTCCTAATAGCTCAGAAAGAGGGATCCTAGCTTGGAATTTGTTTGACACCTTTAAGGGTCATTTTTATTACTTAAGAAAGCTAATAGTAATGCAATCACTTTGTGATTGAACCTTGAAGAGCTTCTATTATTAAGCTTTTCAATTGATCACAAGTATGATCTAGAATGGATCACACCATTAGCTTAGTTTAACTGGATAACTTACTCTTCTATCACCTCTTCGGAGTCTAAACTAATCGTATCCTTAGGCATCAGCACCTCCTCTGCCATGCCTTCTATCACAGCATAACACGTATCATAGTGGGACCAGGGGATGAAATGATTGGCTTCTTGCAGACGATGCATAGATACTTCCGCGTTGGTGATTTTTTCTTCTATAAAATCTGCATGCTTGGGATTCACCAGCATGTCTTTCCCTCCCTGTATGACAGCGGTAGGGATAGTAATATTCTCCCACATGGGCATCATGGTCTCTAGCTCTCCCTTCAAAGGGAATATCTCTCGATTAGACACATCAAGATCTGGTGGTAAGAGCCATCTCAAAAGCTTGGACCGGAAGGGGCCTAAAATGGCTGGACGTTTTTCATACGCTGGATCAGATAGCCCTGCCAATAATACCATACCATCCAGCGCTTTTGGATGATCCATAGCTAATCTTAGCAATACAGGTACGCCATAGGAATGCCCCACTGCCATTACGGGCGTACTATCCGGAATAGACTTCAACAAAGGCATAAGGCAGTGTGCTTGATGTGCCAAGGAGCTATTCGCCTGTCCAAAGGTAGATTTACCATATCCTATCCTGTCCACAGAAATCATTCTATACTTGGACTGGAAGTTACTGTCTGCCAAATAACTGGCATAGGCATTCCATGAGCCGGGAGATCCATGAACCAACAGCATGACGGGCGCATCCTGCGGCCCGGTTGCCACATAGTGCATGGTCTCGTCTCCCACATTATAGGACACATGCTCAGGCTGATATGCCTTACCCTTAAAGGTAGCTTGGAGATCTTCTTCAGAGGGTTCGAAATTCAGGAAGAATCTAAAAATAACATAGACTACCAGAAATATTCCCAGTAGTCCATACAGCAAAATACTAAGCATTTTCTTCATTGTATGGAAAATTAGGCAGCTCTATCCCCCTGAAGCTGAAGACGAACAAGTCAAATAGGTATTTTATATACCTATCTGGATGATTTCTTTCAAAGATAGGGAATTTCCCAGCTCTTCAGCATTCTGGATAGAATTAGGTGCTCTCCCCACTTTTTGGAGGATTTCATTGAATAAATGCTGCCTGAGATCAGAACTATATCCTGTCTCGTACATGGAGAGAGAGGCGTGAGATTTTGATAACTTCTCCCCGACATTATCTGTCAGTAGATGGTGATGATAAAAGTAAGTTTGTGAGAATTCTTTTCTTTTAAGAAGAGAGGCAAGGTATAGTTGTGCTGCGGTGGAATGGAGGAGGTCTTCTCCTCTACAAATGCAGGTAACGCCTAGCTGTAGATCATCTATCAGGGAAGCTATCTGATAGGACGCCATTCCATCCTTTTTCCTGACTACAAAATCACGCATATGGTCGAAAAGAGAGACTTCTACCTCTCCTATCACATGGTCTGTCCAGGAAATTTTATGTGAATCAGGAGTAAGTATGCGCCATGCCACTCCTTCAGTCTCCATGGAAATGCCTTGATCCCTAAATTCTATTGGATACTGACCGTCAGAACTTGTAGCCTGAATCTGCTTACGCGAGTAGGCACAAGGAAAAAGCTGATCTTTTATTCGCTGGATCGCTTCTTCATAAAGGGCTAGCCTATGAACCTGAGAGTAGTTGCTTAGGTAATCATCAGGACCTGAAGGACCTTCATCCACTGTAATCCCCAGCCAATCTATGGTTCTGAAAACGTCTTGCAGGTATTCTGGTCTTATTCTCGCCTGGTCCAAATCATCTATTCTGAGAATCAGCTTCCCATGCTGCTTGTTACAGACTAGCCAGGTAAAGAGAAAATTGAAGGCATTCCCTATATGAAGGTACCCGCTGGGAGTAGGGGCTATTCTACTTACTGTTTCCACAACAGCCATTATACTTTCTTAAACCCCTGAATAGTAGCCTCAGGAAGATCTTTCAGGTCCATGATCATAAATCCATCCAGGGCCTGATTGAAGGCAGGATCAATGTTAAACCCTATGATTCTCGCATTCTGCTTAATGTACTTCTTCAGCAAGACGGGCAAACGGAAATGAGTAGGCTCCATATCTTCAATGATTTTATCCATCACCTTCAGGTCATTGGGAATCCCATCTACAAGTCCATCCAGATCCACCTTCTTAATCTTGGGCTTAAAGCCTTTCTTGGGTTTTACATAAGAAGCCAGTTCCTCATCATAATAGTGCTTCTTCAGAAAAGCCACCATCAGGCTTTTGGAAACAGAGGAATACTGATTGGAAATACTCACGGGTCCCATCACATGCTTGTAGATACCCTCCTTTTCCAGAAAAGTGGATATCCCCTTCCAAAGCAGGAACAGTGGAAGCCTGTTTCGCTGATAATCTTTATGGATAAAGGACCTACCCAATTCTATAGAATTCTCAAAGTGGGGAATCATTTCTTTCTTCACTTTGAAAAGACTTGAGACATACATCCCCTTCTTACCAAACTGAGAAATGATCTTCTTCCCTTCCCCTATTCGGTACGCGCCAGCTAACCGCTTTTGCTCATTGTCCCAAAGAAATAAGTGCAGATAATACTGATCATAAGTATCAAGGTCCAGACGTTGGTTAGTCCCCTCCCCTACTTCACGGAAGGTGATTTCTCTCAGCCTACCGATTTCTGTCAGTAGATGAGGAATTTCCTCTGCATAGGCCGTGAATATTTCAAACTGTTGCTGTGCACAGAGGACTCTATCCTTCCCACGTAAGTACTGAATTTCCCTTTGAATGAGAGAATCTGCAGTAGGTTCCGCCACTGGTTTTGCAGGTCTTTGTATCTTTATCTGGGGAGCTTTGATTCTTTTTTTCTGCCTTCCGCCCAGCCCTACGGAATAGGTTCTTGCCCGTAAGTACTTCCCATACTGATAGGTATCTTCAAACTGGGCTTGTTCCTTTACCGAAATAACATTCCCTATTCTCACCTTGATGGCCTTATGCTGTTTCTTCAATAGTTCTGAAGGAAGAGAGGCTGTTCTAAGGCTAGGGTGAAGTAAACCCAGCAGGTGAAAAATGGCACTATTAGTTCCCTCAAACAGGATAGGCAAGACAGGAACTTTTACTTTTTGGATAAGCTTAAGGGCTGGAAGTTGCCATTCCCTATCAGTGATGGTTCTGGCGTTTTTCTTAAAAGAAGATACCTCTCCTGAAGGAAATATACCCAGAGGCTTTCCATCGCG
>JBCDBC010000097.1:0-9595 GCA_039184535.1 Bacteroidota bacterium
AAAATTGATTATCAGTACTTTATGTAGTTATTAAATACAGTTTATTGATTCTAGAGCTGTCAATTAGATATAGATAAATGAGATTCTTTGAAAAAGAATATGTAAGTCATTACAAGCCTGATAATAAAATAGTAATTTTTCTACCATGAAAAATATAATTTTTGTGTTTGGTATTTTCTCGATAGTTGCCTGTACACATGGCCCTAATAAAGAAATTACTATTCCAGAATACCCAGTCGCCCCTTCTGAGCCCATAACAGAAATGTATTTTGGAAGATCTATAACTGATGATTATAGAAATCTAGAAAACTTAGAAGACTCAAGTGTTCTAAACTGGTTTGAAGAAGAGGCTATTCATGCGGAGAAGGTAATTAAAGATATTCCAGGAAGAGACAGGTTACTAGAAAAATTAAAAGAGTTAGATCAGAGAAAGTCTAATGATATTAGAAACATCAATATCACTGAAGACGATCAATATTTTTTCTTAAAGCAAGGCTCAGATGAAGATGTTGCCAAGGTCTATTATCGCAAGAATTTCTCAAGTAAGGACGAACTGTTGTATGACCCTAAAGATTTCAAACCAGAGTTGGGTCGTAAATATCTAGTGAATTATATCAAACCTTGTTGGGATGGCTCTTTTTTAGTTGTGTCATTGACTCATAGTGGGGCTGAGATTTCTGAAATGATTATTATTGATATGAGTTCGAGAGAAGTACTCCCCCAGGTAATAAGTAATTGTTGGCCTTCAGATGGTGGTGGCATAAGCTGGCTTCCTGATAACAGTGGATTCTTTTATCTACATTACCCAGAAATAGATCCTACCTCCGATTTATTTCTGAAAAATATGAAGTCTGTCCTTTATAAAATTGGAAATAATCCTAATGAATTGAATGTTCAGCTTAGTAGAGAAACTCATCCTGAGTTAGGAATAAAGCCTGAAGATTTTCCCATGATTTTCTTTCAATCTAAAAATGATAGGTACATATATGGATTAGTGGGAGGAGCTACTGCATATTTTGACGCGTATGTAGCAGAACTTAGTGATCTGGAAACAGGAAAGCTTGAATGGAAGCCATTTCATAAAAAGACTGAAAAGATTAGTTGGGGGTATTTTGAGGGAGATTCATTCATATTTTTATCCGCTAAGAATTCTCCAAATTTCCGCATCCTAAAAACACCAGTCTTAGAGCCAAATTTTGATAAGCCAGAAGTCCTAGTTGAAGAAAAGTCAGATGAAGTTATTAACGATTTTCGACTTACCTCTGAGGGTATTTATTATACTACTACCCAAAATGGAGTTGAAAGTAAATTATACAATTTAGAAAATGGTAAAGATGTAGAAATTAAGTTACCAAAAGCTTCGGGCAGTGTGAATTTATTCATAAAAGGCCCAGAATTTACTGACCTCTGGGTATCTACCATGGGTTGGTTAAATGATTTTATCCGTTATAAATACAATAAGAGTGAAAATAGTTTTACTCAAGAGAGTTTTACAGAAGAGACCAGCTATCCTGAGTTTGATGACTTCGTAGTTAAAGAGCTATTAGTTTCTTCTCATGATGGAGAAGAGGTTCCCCTTTCAGTAATCTACAAAAATGGTGTTAAGCTAAACGGAGAGAATTCTACTTTAATCTTTGGTTATGGAGCTTATGGAGTCCCCATAAACCCATATTTTATCCCTGGTTTTTTATCATGGGTGGATGAAGGTGGTGTTATGGCTATAGCACACGTTAGGGGAGGTGGAGAAAAAGGAGATTTTTGGTATCAGTCTGGTAAAAAAACAACTAAGTCAAATACCTGGAAGGATCTTATTGCTTGTACAGAGTTTTTGATTAAAGAAGGTTTTACATCAAAATCAAAAGTAGCAATTCGCAGTGCTAGTGCAGGAGGGGTTCTTATAGGTAGAGCCCTGACTGAACGGCCAGATCTATTTGCAGTGGCAATTGCAGAGGTGGGAATAATGAACACATTAAGAGCAGAGCATAGTCCTAACGGCCCGAACAATACTAAAGAATTTGGGATAAGTAAAGATTCTGTAGAATGTTTAGGGCTAATTGAAATGGACTCCTATTTGCATATCGAAAAGGGTACAGCTTATCCTGCTACTCTTATTACTGCTGGAATGAATGATCCGAGAGTTATTGCTTGGCAACCTGGGAAGTTTGCTGCTAAACTTCAAGCATCTAATAGTTCAAATAAACCGATACTTTTTAGTGTTGATTATGAATCAGGTCACGGTCTCGATGATTCAAAAAGTAAAGCTTTAGAAAGGCTAGCTAGTAACTTCGCGTTTGCATTGTGGCAAACTGGCCATCCTAACTACTCTTTTTAACTTAATTTTTAAGATTTTTGACAGAAATATGGAGACATCTCTAGCTTAATAGAGTATAAAGTCAACACTCAATAGAATATTAATTGAGATACTATTTTATTCGCATATGATATAGGCAAACTAAAGCTTAGTTGGCGCCATCCACTCACTGCCAGCAGTCGAATGTCTCAACCGCGATTACCTAATACGTCTGATGGCCGAGGAATCGGCCTCTCCCACATAAGTAGCTTAAGATACTTTCAGCAGAAGCATCTTGCCTCAAGATAGTGAGACCTATTCCCATTTATCGTATTTTGCTGTTAATGGAGCTCCTATCTTTTCTGAAGCAAAAAAGACTGTTTACTGAGGAAGAATGTATCAGCATAGCTGATGCTTTCAAGAGTGAGGTCATACCCAAGGGAACTGTCATCCAACAATTACATGGATATTCTGAGAAGGTACTTTTTATAGAGGAAGGGCTAATGAGAACATTCTATCTGAAGGACGGAAAGGATATTACCCATTTCTTTTTTGATGAAAACGCCTTAATAGCCCCCCTTAATAGTATTTTCTTCGGTAAGACCGAACCTTATGGATGGGAATCCATCGAAGCCTGTCGGGTGAAATCTATCCATTACACAGATTTCCTGCAGATTGAGGAGCAATTCCCTAAGCTGACCCGCTTGCTCCTGGAGTTTGCCATAAAGATCGTACATCTCTATTCTCAAAAGCTGGATCTCCTCCAGTTTCAAACGGCTTACGAGAGGTATAATCTCTTCCTGGAGATGTACCCTAATCTTCATAATCGGGTGTCTCTCGGGAGTACTGCCTCTTTCCTGGGCGTTACCCAACAAACCCTGAGTGTCATCAGAGCTAAGACAGATTAGATACTCCCACATTTTTTAAGATTTCTGAAATCTTTTCTTTCCTCTATTCCGAAACTTTGTGGGTAGAAGAGTGGACTGCCTGATTGCCAAAAGTAGAAGGTGTCTCGTGTGAAGGTAAGAATTGTATTACCCCATACAGGCGTTCTCTTTTTCCAGCTTCTATCACCTTAATCCCAAAACAATGATCAAACCCGCTCAGAAGGAACAGCTGAAAGATGCACAAATCATTTTTGATCAGGCCCTGGAAGGTATGGGCTTTGTGCCTAACAGCCTCAAAATGATGGCCCATAAGCCCAATATTCTAGGTGGGTTCGTAACCTTATTCGCTAACATTAAAGGCTTCTCTCACAATCAAGTCTCGACCCTGACAGCCCTAAGGGTATTCCTAAAGACGGTACGATGGACCATGAAGGCAAAGAAATCTACCCATCAGGAAGTGCCGCTCTATTTGAAGGACTTAATAGCCCACGTTAGTAGCAATGCATCAGGCTGTAGGTACTGTCAGGCCCATACTGCCCTAGAAGCACATATCCATGGAGCGGAAATTGAGAAAATTGAGGCATTATGGGATTGTCAAACCTCTCCTTTATTTAGCGATAAGGAAAAGGCTGCCTTAAGTTTTGCTTTGGCTGCAGGAGCGGTTCCCAATTTCGTTACGGCAGAGCATCATGCTGAACTGGAAAAGTATTATACCCCAGCCCAAATAGTGGAGATTGTATCCACCATATCAGTATTTGGCTTTTTGAATAGGTGGAACGATTCCATGATGACCCCTTTAGAAGAAAAGCCCCTTGATTTCGCTAGCCAGCACCTCAAGAAGGGAGGCTGGGAAGCAGGAAAACATCTGAGACATAGATAGAAGGGTAGCCTCTTCTTTCCCTAACTGGGGGGATGTGGTAGGTTTTTAATAAAAAGCGCCCCAAATAAGGTCGTTGAGGCTCTCGAAACGATAAATCTACATGGAACAAAATGTCCCTTCGAGACCCTCAGGGACCTTCTATCTTAGCGCTTTATGGTGTTGGAAGATCAATTTGACCACCTACTTAATGACCCCTGAAATAACTCTTCCAGTCTCAACTCATTTTTTAAGATTTCTGAAATAGATTCTTGGGACTATTTGAAAACTTTGCTGTATGCAGAGGGAAACTCCATATGATATCATCGTGTTAGGGCTTGGCCCCGTCGGCTTGCTGGCTTGCAATAGCTGGGGCAAGCTAGGATATCATGTGCTGGGCATTGACAAAGTGCAGCAGGCATATAAATTCCCCAGGGCCATAGCCTTGGATGATGAAATAGTCAGGATCGTACAATCAGTAGGATTATTAGAACCTCTGCTTCAACACCTAAGGCCTTTCAAAGGTATGGAGCTATTGGATACCTCAAGTAATGTGTTGGTGGGAGGGATTCTTGATTACCCAAGTGGCTATGCATCCAACCATTTTTTCTTTTATCAGCCAGAATTAGAGGACATACTTCGTGAAGGATGCAAAAGATATGAAACAGTCTCTACCCTATATGATGTTGAAATCTCTGGCCTAGGGCAAAATGAGGAGGGGGTAGAAGTCTTCTCTAAGGGTCAGAAAATCGCGCAAGGCAGGTACATGATTGCCTGTGATGGTGCAGGAAGTTTTACACGTAAATGGTTAGGGATTGGCTTGGATGATTTAGGCTTCAAAAAGAAAGTCCTGAAAGTGGATGCCATAGATACCTCCGGTGAGAATCCGACTATAGAGACTGTCCAAAAGATTTGTAGCCAGAAGATGCCTTGGGTTCGAATGCAAGGGGTTGGGCAGCATAGGAGGTGGGAACTAAATTTTGATAAAGGCTTGGGCAAAAATGAAATTGAAGATGCTGCTACAGCAAAGCAGCTATTAGAAGAGTTGGGGGTAAATACCACCCGATTAGATATTCAGCACATAGTTCAGTATCAATTCAGGAGTGTGCTAGCCCATATATGGCATAGTGGAAATATCTTTATTGCTGGTGATGCTGCCCATACTACCCCTCCCTACATAGGGCAGGGGATGGGAGCAGGCTTCAGAGATATTATCAATCTGAGCTGGAAAATAGATGCTGTACTAAGAGAGAAATTCCCCAAGTCCATATTTAACTCTTACCAGACAGAGCGATATCCCCACGCCAAACAAGACATTCAGAAAGCCATTATTGTGGGTTGGCTGTTCACTACCAGGCTATGGTATCTGCTCAAGATTCTGTCCAAGGTCCCAATCCTCAATAAAAAGATCCGACATCTGAAAGTCTCCAGAGGGAAAATTGGAAGAGGATTTTTTGGAGGAGGGCGCGCCGCCAGGAAACTATTCCCACAAATAAGATTATCAGATACCCAGTATTCAGACACTCTTCTCGGGCAGCAATGGACTTTAGTCTCAATCTGCCAAGAACCCTCGCGGAGACTAAGTGAATTCTCTGAGCAATATCAGCTGAAGTATGTACAGCTTGATGATAGGCTTCCCAATTTCCACATCCTGGAAACATGGGCTAAGTGTCAGCATGCTCAATACTTTATCGTTCGACCTGATCTCTATGTCTTTTCCTCTGGAAATGATCCGTTAACACTCTGCAAGGATTACCAATTCTTAGTGAATAAGCTATGAATAACCACTGAAATACATTGATATGGGAAAGGCCATCATTAAATATAAGCAACCGGAGAAAGTAGGCTGGGCTGTGAAACAAGAGGGACACATAATTCCTCTGCTGAATCAACCGGCCTCTTTACAAGACCTCATCGCCCGCCAAAGTCAATTCTTACGAGAAGAAAACTATGGAAAGGACTCCTTAGTACTTGAAAAGTTAGAGGTATTAGCACCTGTATCGGCTCCTTTAAGGGTAGTCTGCCAGGGGGTTAATTACGCTTCACATAGAGAGGAATCAGCCTTGTCAAAATCCTCCAAAGGCAATGTGATGTTCGCTAAAGACTATAGCTCTATCACTGGAGCATATAGTCCCATTATCAGGCCTAAACATTGTCTGTGCCTTGACTATGAAGTAGAGCTAGGCCTGATAATCAAGCAGGATATCTCACAATCGATTACCGTTACAGACGATAACCTGCACGAGTACATTGCGGGATTAGTTCTTGCCAATGATATGTCCCCTCGTGATTTGCAATACAAGGAGGATTATGGCCAATGGTTCAAAGGTAAAAGCTCTAGAACCATGCTTCCCTTAGGTCCTGTCTTGTACCTCATGGACCAGGAGGACTTCAGACATCTGAATAATCTGGAGCTAAAACTTTGGGTCAATAGAGAACTAAGACAGGATGCCAACACCTCTCAGTTGATTTTTAAACCTGCCGAAACCCTTACAGAAATATCTGAATTCATGAACCTGTCGGCCGGTGATTTACTGCTAACAGGAACCCCAGGTGGTGTGGTGATAAAAGCCCCCAGTAAATTTTTGCAAGGAGTAGCAACCTGGCTTTTGTCTAACGAGAAGAAGGTAGCGGCCCTACAAAAAAAGAAGAATGAATATCTACAAGATGGAGACACTATAGAAGCCAGCATTACCTCAATAGGCGGTGAAATAGATTTAGGTAGACAAACCAATACAATCATTCCCTATGACAACCTCTAAGTTTCAACATCACGTCTTTTATGTAGAAGATCTCAAAAGGTCTAAGGAATTCTACATACAGCTTTTTGATCTGCAATTTTCAGCCCTCAACCATCCAGATAGCAGTGCAGCCATGAGAATATCTCAGCAGGAGATGCACTTTTTCAGTTTTGGGTTTTATCACCATGATCTCTGCATGGTAAAGCACCATAAGCTAAGAATGGATAATAACTCCATGCTTCACTATACCATGGTAGCTCATGATAAGGCTGTATTTGATGAAATTGTACATCGGGCAAAGGACATGAACATCACTTATCGTGAAGGGAGAATGTTGGCCTCTGCTGAAATGAAGGAGAATTGGGAAGCATTCCATTTTCAGGATCCTGATAGTCACTGGATAGAAATAATTTGTAAAAACTAGCATCCATTCTTATGAGAAAAGACACCTATATACCGCCAAATGTCATCCCATCATCTAGACAAAAGTTTGGGCCTTTACTCCGCCAAAGATGGTTTCGAAAGTTTGTGTTAATACCCAGTACTCTGTCCGGGAAACGCTTCTCAAATAAAACAGAGGATTATGGGGTATTCAGGCCTTCCCTTATTTCGCAGCTTGATCAGATCTCCATTTATGTCCGCAGCATAGAAAAAAGCCGCCAATGGTATGAGGAGCTTGCAGGTATGACCCATAGCAGGACTTGTGCCAAGGAAGCTCATCCCTTCAAGCCTGATTACAGCATTCGATGCTGCTATATGAGTTGCACGGACCACCCTGAATGCCTGGTTCTGGTAGAAGAGTATGATGAGAAGGGAGAGATCACCACTCCTTCAGGAATGAGCTTTTATCACTTTGCGCTAGAAGTTGAGGGTAATCGAATGGAGGATGTATTGGCTTTTGAACAACAGGCGAGAAGGAGAGGCTATACGCCTAATTATGGCACGGTTAGGCACAATGATACTTCTCCTCTTGGTGATGGAGAGACGGGGGGAAATGTAGCTGTCTATTTCTATGATCCTGATTGGAACAATGTAGAATTTTGCGCTGCTATGGACACCATAGAGAACTACCAGAAGAGGCGAAATTAGTTGGGGATAATGAAAAGCGTCCCAAAATCGTCATCCCAGCGAGCTTGTAGCGGATTGCGAGTAGCGTCGGCTGGGATCTTAGAATGACTCTTTTAGGCTAGAGATGGTGGCCGACCCATGAGTCCAGGCTCTACACCCCACCGCCATGACGGGATATTTTAGATTGATTGAATATGGTTATCTACTCCAAAGAGAATGATTTTTTAAGAATTCTTAAAAGAAGAAGGCGAGTGGTAAAATACTTTTGTAATCGTACTAACTGCCTTAGCTATGTCGATTACCCAAATGTTACCCATCTTATTAACCACTATTTTCATTTCCGCAGGCCTGACCAAAGTCCTGGGGATGAAATTTCAAAGAAAGGAATTCAGGCATTGGCATTTCCCTCCGTGGATGTTGTATGCTATAGGCATGGTCGAAATCCTAATAGGGATCCTATTGTGCTTTGATGAGATGATATATTTCGGGGCCATCCTGGGATGTGGTATCATGATGGGGGCAGTGGTTATATTATGGGTTTCTGACGAGAATAAACGCTCTACCATCCCCCTCATTCTCCTGGCACTTTGTGGCTACCAGATCTGGCAAATGGCACCTGGAACTTCAGGGGCCTGGACACTTTTTGGAATCATAGCCTTCTGTCTGGCTGTGGCCATGCTTCTCTGGTTCTACCCACCAACTCCCATGAATCAGCATGGAGAACAAGAGCAAATAGGTGAGAACTGTACGGTTACCCATTGTTTTCAGGAAGTGCTTGGGGTTCGCTACCATTATGTCGCTGCCGGGAACAAGGAGAACCCTACGGTAGTCATGATTCACGGCTTTCCTGAAAGCTGGTATTGCTTCCATTCTCAGATTGCAGCTTTATCCGAAGAATATTATGTCCTTGCGATTGACTTAAAACCTTATGGGCAAACGGCTAAAGACCTGGATGGCGACCATTCTTTCGAGCATATGGCAGAAGAAATTAAATGTCTGTTAGATCAGATTGGAGTGGACAAGTTTCACCTTATAGGTCATGATAGGGGGGCAGTCGCATCTGATCATGTACTGTCCAAAGCCGGTATGCAAGAGCGTGTACTTACCTACGTACGCATGCAGCAATCCTTTCATGAGCCACACGGGAAGCCTGAACCCCCACATAAACTGATGGGGAGTTTCCTGGGAAGTTTAGCTTTTAGGCTGCGGTTTAGCATGTGGTGGGCTTATAAAAAATCTCCTTACACCAAACTGTCAATCCCTTCAAAAGTGGTTAACAGAATTTCAGAAGAATTTAGATTTAGGCATACTGCCTTGGCAGTTCCCAAAAGCTTCAAAATCACCAGCTTTGCGAAAGAACTAAGTGATCGAAAGGAGCTTCTCTTTTCTTATATGACCATGCCTGTGTTGATTTTGCAGGGTAGATATGATCCTGGGCAACATCCAAAGGAGTATGAACATTCTCATACTATCATCCCGAATGCCAGGGTTCAGTTTGTAGAAGCAGGCCACTTTTTTCATGTAGAAGCACCTGAGGTGACAAGTGAGATCTTTCTGGATTTTATAGGAGAACATGAGATGAAAAGGACTATGTAAGCCGTTTGGTAGAAGACGCGTCAGTAAAAGTATTGATACTTTTTGGGTCAGAAAATTTCACCCTCATGTCAGCGGTCGAATATCTCGATAGCGATTAGCTATGCTATTTAGGTAAGTACCTAATGAGGCTATTCGGTAGATACAATCTACCTCAGGC
>JBCDBC010000098.1:0-9559 GCA_039184535.1 Bacteroidota bacterium
GAGAGATCATTATTATTCAATTCTATAATATCGTACATGGAAATGTGATATAACGTTTTTTAGAATGTAAAAAGGTTTGAAAGTAACTTCATCCGTGCGGATGATGTTGGTGTGTAATGTGAATGATATTGTGAAAAGCTAATGAAGGCTATTTAGCGAAGGACTGATTACGGTACAAATGAAGAAAACTATTGCCAGTTTTCCAAAAAATAATATTGTATCGTACCACAATAGCTTACAAGTAATTTACGTATAAAGCAGGCATTTTGTTATTTCGCAAAAAACATTTGAAACATGCTAGAAATTCAGGTATTGAGAAATAAATCTGAGGAGGTCATTCAGGGGCTAGAGAAACGCTATGTTAAGGACGCCAGAACTACAGTGGAGAAGATTCTTCAACTGGATGAGACACGTAGAACTTCTATCCAGGAAGCTGACCAGGCCAAACAACAAATGAATCAGTATGCCAAGTCTATAGGGATGCTGATGAAACAAGGGAAAAAGGAGGAGGCTGAGGAAGCCAAAGCGCAGACCTCCAGGCTAAAAACCAGCATCAAGGAATTTGATGAGAAACTTAAAGAGATAGATGGCGGCCTGAGAGAGCTACTGGTAACTCTTCCCAATGTCCCTCATGAAAGTGTGCCCGTAGGGAAAGATGCTTCTGACAATGTGGAGGTATTTAAAAATGACATTCAGGTTAGCTTTGACTTTAAAGCACTGCCTCACTGGGACCTGGCAACTAATCACAAACTGATAGACTGGGGACTGGGCGCCAAGATCACTGGTTCTGGTTTCCCTGTATACATGGGGAAGGGGGCACGCCTACAGCGAGCGCTTATCAGCTTTTTCCTGGATCAGGCTGTAGAAGCCGGATATACTGAGATCCAGCCTCCTCTCATGGTAAATGAGGATTCTGCCTTTGCTACGGGTCAGTTACCTGATAAGGAAGGACAGATGTATCATGCTACGGCTGATAACTTCTACCTCATCCCTACAGCAGAGGTTCCTATTACTAACCTCTACAGAGATGTCATTCTGGCTGAGGATGAGTTTCCAGTTAAGAACTGTGGGTACACACCCTGTTTCAGAAGAGAGGCAGGATCATATGGGAAGGATGTCAAGGGCCTTAACCGCCTCCACCAATTTGATAAGGTAGAGCTGGTCCAGATAGCCCATCCGGATAAGTCTTATGAAGTGCTGGAAGAAATGGCCAATCATGTGGCGGGTCTGTTAGAAGCAATTCAACTACCCTACAGGAAGCTTGTCCTATGTACAGGTGATGCTACCTTTACCTCTGCCAAGACCTATGACATGGAGGTATTCAGCGCGGGGCAGGAAAGATGGCTGGAGGTAAGCTCTATTTCTAACTTTGAGACCTATCAGACCAACAGACTGAAGCTGCGTTTTAGAAATGCTGACAAGAAGACCCAACTAGCACATTCTCTGAACGGTAGTGCACTGGCTCTTCCACGTATCCTCGCGGCTATTCTAGAGAATAACCAACAGGAAGATGGAAGCATAGCTGTACCAGAGGTACTAAGACCTTATACTCAGTTTGATACAATTGGGTAGGTATAAAAATAATGAAACCCTATCAGTTAATTCATATACAGATAGGGTTTCCAGTCTTCCCTCACGTTCCCGGCAAAGTTACTGAGGAACATGACAAAGCTGGGCCGGAAGGGTTTGTGTTCCATTTCCATTCCCGCCTCCTCTGGCGTCTGACTCCCTTTTTCAGCATTACATCTTTGACAGGCTGTAACCAGGTTATCCCAGGTGTCCCTTCCCCCCATAGCCTTAGGGACCACGTGGTCGATGGTTAGGTGATCTTTACTGCCACAATAGACGCATCTCAGCTGATCCCGCTTAAAGATGTTATGACGAGAAAGGTTAACACGCTTGTAGGGAATAGAAACGTATCTGTGCAAGCGGATGATAGATGGAAACTTGTAATCACGAGAAATGGTACGGAGACTTCTGGTAGGAACTTCAGTGAGCATCTCCGCTTTCTGTAAAATTATGAGTATGAACGCCCTTTCTACCGAACAGATGCCGATAGCCTGATAATTTTGGTTAAGTACAAGGACACTATCTCTTGAAACCACAGTGATTCCTATTTTTGTACGAAATATAATAGTCAACCCTCAGGGGTTCAGCTACATATACGTGATTCAATATAAATGGATTTCATCATAAATACTAAAAATTGTTAGGCTTATCTACCGCTATTTTAGCTATATTTACAGCATTATAAACCTTCCAACACTTCTTGCATTTACAAGCCGTCTCAATGAGGCGGCTTACTTTTACAAACAAATGTCCTGGTAAAGCAAAAAGCTGTAAGAAGGAAGTAGGTGTCTTCTGAGCAGAGTATCCATTTTTTTCAGAATACTTCTACATTAAGTCATTGTTAAGGTTGGGAAAACAGAGATCATTCCCTATCTTTGCATGCCGAAAACGGATTTCCTTTTTGAAATGGAAAAGTCCTTTGAAAGACAGTATGCTATCAATGTAGCCAGACTTAAGTCAGGCAAACACACAGACAGCTTTCATCTGGGAGAGGAATTCTTCTCAGAATTCGAACTTACAGCTGTCCAAAACCCTAGTGTTAAAGCTGATCTGGACATAGTAAAGTATGAAACTCACCTGGATGTGAAATTTCATATGACTGGGCCGGTAGAAATCAGCTGTGATAGATGTGGAGAGTGGTATCCCCACCACATTGATAGTACATACAGAATCATCTACTCTTTTGATAAAAACATGGACTTCGATGGATACGAAGTCATGTACGTCAATCCCCAGGAGCCCAAGCTGGTATTGGTACAGGAACTATACGACTTCGTAGTTTTATCTATCCCGGCGAGAAAAGTTCCTTCCAGTGATGTTCACCTTTGTGCGCCTGAAGTATTAAAAATGCTGGGACTGGATGAAAAAGGAGAAATCATGGAGCAGGAGGATGATGCAGAAGAGATTGATCCCAGATGGGAGGCCCTGAAACAGTTTAAAGACCGTTTCAATTAAGTGTAAAAAAGACCGTATAAAATTTTAGTGTTCCGTTAAGTATAAGCTACTATGGCACATCCTAAGCGAAAAATATCGAAGACAAGAAGAGACAAGCGCAGAACGCATCTGAAGCTGAAGTCTAAGTCATACTATCTTGATCCAGCCAGTGGAGAACCTACACTGTATCACAGAGTGTGCCTGGAAAGTGGTCACTACCGTGGAAGACAAGTGGTGGAAGGACTAGACGACGAGTAGAGAATTTCTCTTCTTACGTATTCTTCAAAATATATAAAGCGAGACGCTACCTTACGGTGGATCTCGCTATCCTTTAGCCTAATTTTTCCTGGTCCAAGGAAAGAAATAGGTTCACTTCCTACCTTTTCTTAGTTGAGAATACCTTTACTCAGACTTAAGAATTAGCCAAAAGAACGTCTTCCTATTAAAGTGTTTCTGGTTTGTATGACTCCCCTCGGGGTCATCTAATCTTACTTATGCTGCTAAATCGAGTAGGAGGAAGCCGGGTTAAGCATTTAGACCTGCCTAGGCAAAGGTGCTTCTCCCTGCTTCCGTCCCCTCACACCGCCGGACGTACTCTCGTATCACGGCGGTTTCTAGGATGTATGTACCCGTTGATGTGGTTCGCGGGTCAGGTTCTTCTGCTGAGCTAATTGCGAATGAAAGTTAACCTCCCCTTGATTCCTTTGAGAGGATGCACCTCCGGGAACAACAGGACGATAGCTTATCACTTCTTCCTCAAATAATTTGAGTTGATTACCTATCTCTTTCGGCTCTTTTCTTTTACGCATTAACTTAGTTTACCTGTTCATCTTAGATTCGGCCCTTCCAGTTGGCTTATAGCCATCCGTACTACGGCCTCTGCTGACTCCTGTTTACTTCCCAGTAAACAGGCCTCCCAGGGTAAGTAGGTCATCTTTCAGTAGGACTCGCCAGATTTACCTATCAAGCAACTTGAAGACTTTGGGGCGTCGAGATTCATAGCTCCCTTACCCAGCTTGATAAGCCTACTATCTGATTCCTGTTCGTCAAATCCTACTTTTGCTTCGGGCTTCCTTCAGATTCTCCCTCACGAGAGACACCCTTGCCCATAGCTATGATTCCTTGTCTTCTTGGCTCAACAGGAACTTACATCCTGCTAGATAAAATACATGCCTGGCACACTAATAGTGAAATCTCTTCGAGATTTATTAAACAGAACCTTGAAGAGGTTCCATTATTTAGATTTATAGGTATTTAGAAGAATGATCCAGAAGGGATCAAACCTACAGCTTATTGGTTGTGAATATTTGACACTCACATTCCCCTAAAAAATAAAGCGAGACACTACCATCATAGTACATAGTAGGTCTCGCTTTTCTATAGCTTACTTCTTTCTTCCTAAGCGACAGGAATCAGATTGGATTTTATTCTCTTTTCAAAGTCTGCCCTGAAGCGATTTACCGTATTTTTCACTGGCCAGGCAGCAGCATCAGCTAAGGCACATACTGTTCTCCCCTCCATGGTAGTACACATATCAAGCAAAAGATCCAGATCTCTCATGGTTCCATGGCCTGAATCTATTTTCTTGAGAATTTTCACAAACCATCCTGTTCCCTCTCTACATGGCGTACACTGTCCGCAAGATTCATGATCGTAGAACTTGGATACTCTCAGAAGAAACTTCACTATGTCTACATCCTCATTCAGCACACACATGCCTGCCGTTCCCATGAGCGTTCCTACCTGTCTGAGGCCATCAGCATCCATGGTAACCCCTTCTATCATCTCGGCTGTCAGGATAGGCACGGAAGATCCTCCAGGTACCACCGCTTTCAGCTTTTTCCCATTCTTCATTCCTCCAGCTACCTTATAGATCAGATCTGTGATCAACATACCTGATGGATATTCATATACACCGGGTCTGTTCACATGTCCGGAAATACCGTATATCACTGGTCCAGGATGCGTAGAAACGCCTATATTCTGGAACCAGCCTGCGCCATAACGCATGACATTGGTTACGTGAGAAAGGGTTTCTACATTATTGATGGTGGTAGGCTTACTCCACAGCCCCTTCTGGGCTGGAAATGGAGGCTTAGATCTGGGGTAGGGTCTTTTCCCTTCCAGAGACTCCATAAGCGAAGTTTCTTCCCCGCAGATATAGGCTCCAGCTCCCTTATGCACAAATACATCTATGGATACATCAGAACCCATGATGTTCTTCCCGGCATAACCTTTTTTATAAGCCTGATCCACGGCTTTCTGGAGAATGTCAATCCAGTCAGCATATTCTCCGCGGATGTACACATAGGCAGCATCCATTTGCATGGCATAACAGCCGATGATGGCTCCTTCTATGAAAAGATGGGGATTATATTCGAATATCCTTCTGTCTTTACAGGTTCCCGGCTCAGACTCATCTCCATTACAAGCCAGGTATCGGGGTACTCCTTCTACCTTAGGAGGCATGAATGACCACTTTAGGCCCGCATTAAAGCCTGCTCCTCCTCTTCCTCTAATGTTGGCAGCCTTTACCTCATCTACGACTGCTTTTGGCGTCCACTCTTCTCCCCCTATGACTTTTCTAAGAGCAGAATACCCTTCATGTTTCTCATACACTTTGATATCATTCAGGTTAGGGATATCTGGCAGGAGAACTTTTTTATATGATTGCCAATCTGTAGCCATTGATGGTTTTGTTTACGATAAAAGTTTATAAGGTGAAATTAGGGAAAATCTATGTAAGTGTATAACCCTATTTCAGAACTTCTGTTGCCCAAAAACACCCTTTAAGGGAAATTCTACCTAGATAACTCCTTCCAATCCCTTTTCTTCCTGAAAAAATCTTTTTTGAAACAGAATAATGGTAATTACGCCTACAGAAATAGCGGCATCTGCCAGATTTATGATGGGAAAGAAATTATAGTAGCCTCCTCCCAGAAACTCAGGTAGGTAGCCACTCCACACATCTAGGTACAGCATATCCACCACACGCCCATGGAAGAGACCACCTTCATAATTGTTGATATGGGAGAACCAAAGTCCATAGAATGTCCTGTCTATGATGTTCCCCATAGCTCCCCCGAATACCAATGCCGCAAAAAATGGCAGAGCAGAATTCTTTTCTGAAGCACGATAAAGGAAAATCCCTATGATCCCCAAAGCCCCTATAGAAAAAAGGGAGAGAATTAACTTCCCACTTTCTTCTGATAATTCAAACCCAAGCCCCGCAGCTATATGGGTAAAAGTCAGTCCAAAGGCGGCTCCTCCATTCTCTATAAAATGGATCTTGATTACGTCTCCTACTAAGTGGATTTCTTCCCCCAGTTCCATATTCAGTTTCACGGAGAACTTTACCCCCTGATCCAGCAATACCACTGCCAATGCTATCAAAAAATATATTATCGCCCTATTTTGCATCATGAGGTATGTTTTGGGTAAAGTGAAGAGAGGGGAGGAAAAGGTTGGTAGGAGTGGGTATTATTAGGTAGAGATGCGATGCATCGCGTCTCTACAGCATTAGCATATATCCAGTGCTTCGTCGCTTGCAGCGTGCTTGTTCATTTTTCTTGACAAAACGAACCAAAAGTCAAGAACGAAATAACCAAGGCCTTTCCGCAGCCCATCCTTCCCACTTTCGTTCACCCCAGCGCACAAACTATATGAATGACTAGATATTGAGCTTACCTATTTATCTAATGTAGGGGTGGATTTATCCGCCCTTAAAACATCCATCAATAGGCTCTGAGTTTTGCTCCTAAGGAGCAATGTGGTGTTTTCGAAATTCTATGGACTATTAGGATGGGGCTCCTATGGAGCCACTAAGCGAAGAGATTATTTCTCATGTCAATTAGCGGGGAACAAAAAAGCCGCTTGAATAATCCACCTATATTAATGTTGGGCAGAAATAAGCACAAAAAAAGGCCATCCAAAAAGGATGGCCCAAATATATTTTCTAGGAGAATAAGCCTATTCTCCAGCTTCTTCTTTTTTCTCAGATGGCTCTGGCGTAGGAGTGGGAGTAGGTTCAGCTGAAGAAGATGCAGCCGTAGCTGTTGCTGCAGCAGCGGTAGCAGTTTCTACGCCTATGCCTCTGGCCTTCTCATCCATCTTGAAGAATTTCCCCTGGAAGATGAGAATCACTACGATTCCTATGGAGATAGCTGAATCAGCTATATTAAAGATGGGCCATAGATTATAGTATCCGCCTCCCAAAAACTCAGGTAGATATCCACTCCAAATATCAAAGTAGAACATATCTACCACTCTTCCGTGAAATAGCCCTCCATCATAGTTGTTCATATGGGAGAACCACATGCCGTAGAAGGTACGGTCTATAATGTTGCCCATAGCACCACCAAAGATCAAGGCTACGAAAATAGGAAGGGGGGATTTATGGTCCGCCATACGGTAGAGAACTACCCCTATGGCTATAACTGCAACTATAGAGAAGAGGGACAGAATCAGTTTCCCTGTCTCTTCTGACATATCAAATCCTAGTCCATTGGCGAGATTAGTAACTGTAAGACCGAAGGCCGCTCCTTTATTTTCAATGAAGTGAATCTTGACTACATCTCCTATCACTTTGATCTCCTCCCGAAGTTCCATGTTGAACTTCACAATGAACTTAATAACCTGGTCAAGAATAATTACGGAAAGTGCTATCAGAAAATACTTGCTCGCCTTCTTTGTCATGTTCACAGTTTATATTATCTGGCTCTCTGATTCTGGCGCAACTTAGCCTCTACTGTGGTAGTAGCATGTGGTACTACACGCAGTCTTTCTTTAGGAATCAAATCACCCGTAATTCTACATACTCCATAGGTACCATTCTCAATGCGAATGTAGGCTTTTTCCAGTTTATCTATAAATTTTGCCTGACGGGCCATCAGAATTTCCACCTGCTCTTTCTCCCTACTCTCTGTCCCAAATTCTGTAAAGTTAAAACTGTCAGCAGAGTTGCCGCTAAAATCCTTCAAGCTGTTGGCTAGTCTTTTGTGTTCTTCGCGAGACTCATCCAGTTTCTTTTGAATGATCTGGCGAAATTCATCTAACTCACTCTTTGAATAAAATTTCTTGTCAGTAGCCATAAGTATCTTACGTTAAGTTAGTCAATAGGATCTGTCCATTGAATCCGTTGATCTTGATAGGATCGCCATCAGTTAGCTGGGGTACTAATTGAAGATTCTTTGTAAGGGTTTCATTACAAATATAGTCCGAAAACGATTTAATTGCATCATCCCAACCATCATTTGTAGTAATATACGTATCTATCTTATCCATTACATCAAAATCTTTCTCTTTTCTTATTCGTTGGATGACACTTACAAACTCCCTCGCAATTCCTTCATTTTTAAGGGGTTCACTTACATGCAAATCCAACGCCACAGTGAACTTTCCATCTGAAGCAACTGCCCATCCGGGAATATCCTGAGAGGTAATTTCAACATCGGATAGTTCTAAAACGAAAGTTTTCTCAGACAGTTCCAGTTCTGCCGCACCTTTTTGCTCAAATGCACGAATATCCTCCTGACTGAATTTCGCCAGCGCGGGACCTATCTCCTTGATCAACTTTCCTACCTTAGGACCAAGTGCCCTGAAGTTAGGCTTGATCTTCTTAACCAGGAGTTCATTATCCTCTGTGATATACTCCACCTCCTTTACATTCACCTCTGACGCTATGAGTTGTCTCACTCTGTCCATGTCTTCCCGCATCTGGCCGGAGTTCATCACTACCATCGTCTTCTGAAGGGGCTGTCTTAAGTTCAGCTTCTCTTTCTTGCGGATTCTAGCTATGAGGGTTCTCAGGCGCTGCGCCATACTCATGCCTCTCTCGGTATCCAGGTCTATCAGCTCCTGCTTCCACTTTGGGTAGCGAGCGTGATGTACACTCTTCAGATTCTCATCTCCTTCCAGGTCTCTATACAACCAGTCAGAATAGAAGGGCGCAAAAGGGCTCATCAGTATACTGACTGTTCTTAAGCACTCATGGAGGGTCTCAAAAGCAGCCTTATCCCCATCCCAGAAACGTCTTCTGGATAGGCGCACATACCAGTTAGACAACTGGTCCACAAACTCCTCTATGGCTCTTACCGCACGGGTAGGCTCATAGTCATCCAGGTGTTCTTCCACTTCCTTGATGAGAGAATTTAGCACCGAGATGATCCATCTGTCCAGCTCTTCACGTTTCTCTTCAGCTATTTTGTCCTCCTCATTATAGGAGAATGATACAATGTTCGCGTAGAGCGCGAAGAAGCTGTAGGTGTTATAAAGCGTTCCAAAGAATTTCTTTCTCACTTTATCTACCCCTTCCACATCAAAGCGGAGATTCTCCCATGGAGAGGTATTTCCCATCATATACCATCTGGTAGCATCTGCTCCATAGGTACCAATGGTCTCAAACGGATCTATGACATTCCCGGTACGCTTGGACATCTTCTTCCCTTCCTTGTCCAGCAATAGTCCGGTAGAAATCACATTCTTATAGGCTACACTGTCTTCTAGCATGACCGCTATGGCATGCAAGGAGAAGAACCAACCTCTGGTCTGGTCTACC
>JBCDBC010000099.1:0-9517 GCA_039184535.1 Bacteroidota bacterium
ACAATAGATTTTTAGGAAAAATAGTTTTCATAAGAAATATTGGTGAGGTTATTTGTTCAATGAATTAGATTAAAACCGACAAACACGTATGTCAAAACTTCGCGTATTAATAGCTGATGATGAACTTCCCGCTCGCAATAAAATGAAGCGCCTGCTTCAGAAAATCACCAGCGTAGAACTTGTTCATGCAGCTGAAAATGGATTTGATGCGTTAGAGCATATCCAATCGCTTAAACCAGATCTTGTGTTCCTGGATATTGAAATGCCAGGTATGAATGGACTAGAAGTAGCAGAGAATATAGACTTAGAAAAAATGCCTGCTGTAGTATTTGCTACTGCTTACAGTGAGCATGCCATTAAAGCGTTTGAGTTAAACGCACTGGATTATCTTCTTAAGCCTTTCAATGAAGAAAGACTGAGAAATACCATAGACAAGGTATCTAACAGCCAGGATAGTGGAGCACTGGATAAAAATAAGATAGCTGAGATCCTTAAGTCAGAACTGGCAGAAGAAATCAAAACACCTTTCTCCAACAAAGTGCCTATCCCTACGCGCGACAGGTATAAGTTGGTAGACTACACTGAGGTAGTCTGTATTGAGGTGGAAGAGCGTTCTGTAAGGTTATACACCAAGGAGAAGTCTTATCTGCTGAACCATACATTGGATACCTTTGAAAGAAAACTTCCTTCAGATCAGTTTTTCCGTGTGAACAGATCCTGCATCATAGGACTTAAGCATGTAAAAGAAATTGTGATCTGGTTCGGTAATAGATTCAAGATCATTCTTAGCAATGACAAAGAAGTGATCAGTAGCCGTGAGAAATCCAAGATTCTCAAGCAGGTACTGAAGTTCTAGTCTAAGCTACATCAGAGCACATATGAGAAGATTTGGCCAATTAGGTCAGATCTTCTTTCTTATTTGTATGTTTGAGAAAATTTGGTCGCTAATTCATCTAGCTCTGGTTTTATGGCTCTTTTTGTTTCCTGTAGAATTCATCATTCATTTATGGGAGAAATTTTCTTTTTCATAATCTTGGCGCCATCGCGTCTTTGCGTGAGAATTTAATCACGCTAAGCCGCCAGGACGCAAAGAAAACCAAAGAGTGAATTCTTAAAGAGATGATTAGAGAAGTAGAAATATAGATAGTTCGATTTTAGATTTTCTCCTATGGCTTCCCTCATTCTGGTTCCCACCCCCATTGGTAATTTGGAAGATATTACGCTTAGGGCGTTACGTATCCTGAAAGAGTCAGACCTCATTACGGCTGAAGATACCCGTACCTCCGGAAAGCTGCTGAGTCATTATGAGATTAGTACCCCACTCACTTCCTTACACCAGCATAACGAACATAAGAAAATACCCAGCCTCATTACCCAGATGCTGGAACAGGACCTACAGGTAGCCATGATTTCAGATGCAGGTACACCTGGTATCTCAGATCCCGGATTTCTATTTGTAAGAGAAGCCTTGGCTAAAGACATCAAAGTAGAAACCTTACCTGGAGCTACGGCCTTTGTCCCTGCCTTGGTAAGTAGCGGCATCCCTTGTGAGAAATTTGTATTTGAAGGCTTTCTCCCAGTCAAAAAAGGTAGACAAACCCGTTTACAAGAATTGGCAGAGGAAAAGAGAACCATGATTTTCTATGAGTCGCCTTACAGGCTAGAGAAGACACTGAAGGACTTTTGCCAGACCTTTGGAGAAGAAAGAACGGTAAGTGTAGGAAGGGAATTGACCAAGCTACATGAAGAACATGCCAGAGGGACTTGCCAGGAAGTGCTAGTTCACTTTCAGGGAAAGAAGGTAAAAGGAGAAATTGTCATCATCCTGGCAGGAAAGAGCAAACAAAAAACTTCTGCTTCATAAATTGGAAGTAAAGTGTGGACTAAGTTCTCTATATAGGGGTAGACGCTATTATTAAAGGCCGAACCTATGTCGCTTAGAATTTACCTACTCCTCGTCCCCATATTTTTCCTTGCCTGCCAGCAGCAGGAAAGAACTTCTTCCTCCAAGCTTAAGCATGTCTTATTCATCATCAGTGATGATTTGGCTGCTTATGCACTGGGAAGTTATGGGCAGACCCTTTTCCAAACACCCAATATTGACAGGCTAGCGGCCCAAAGTGTGCTATTTGAGAATGCCTATGCTAACAGCCCTATGTGCACGCCTTCACGAGCGTCCTTCATTACTGGAAGGTATGCACATGCTGCGGGTGTGAGCTTATTGAGATCCCCACTACCGGATAGCACGTATACCCTGGCTGAACACCTAAAGAAAAGCGGCTTCCAAACAGGGATTTTCGGGAAGAACCATTTCAACAGCGAGCTAAAGCATGGCTTTGATACCATAGTGGATAGGCGGCAGTATAGGGAGTATTTGTCTAAGGTTAGCTATCCTGAACCTGATAGTGGAGTAGGGGTAAGGCCCACATGGAAACCCTTTAGGGACCCTGCGAGGATCTGGCTAAACGCTGACGCAAATGCCTCTGGGCTACCTTATGACCATAGCCAGGCTACCTTCGTGGCCAGAGAGGCCGTAAATTTCCTGAAAGCAAATAAAGATCAGCCTACCTTCTGCATGGCTAGCTTTTTTGAACCTCATTCCCCCTTCAATTTCTCCAATGAGTTTTATGGAACCTATGATGGCGTAGATCCTCCTGTTCCTACTACTTCTTCTGAAGATGATCAATGGGTTCCGGAAATTTTTAGAGATATGCCGGATGAGGATCAGAAAGGAATTACTCGTGCCTATCATACTTCTGTCAGGTACCTGGATCAGAACGTAGGCTATATACTGGATCAACTGGAAGAAATGGGCATAGCTGATGAAACTTTGATTGTCTTCTTTGGGGATCATGGCTACCTACTGGGACACCACAAAAGATTTGAGAAGCATATGATGTGGGAAGAAGCGGTGAGAGTGCCTCTGTTAGTCAAGAATGGATCAGGCACAAAGAGAATCTCTGATCAGGTGGAATTGGTGGATGTGGTACCTACTGTGCTGGATATGATGGGGCTTCCTGCATTAACAGGCGCTCAAGGGGAAAGCCTAAGCCCCATCATTGCTGGAGCACCTAAGAAGAATCCACTTATCTATGCAGAGTATATGGCAGATAATAAAGCCATGGTGAGTGATGGAAGGTATAAGTACATCTTTACTTCCGGCAAAAGAGACCTTGGTCAGGGCTATGCTACCGGTAATCCACCTACGGGAATTCTTCATAGATTATATGATCTGGAGAATGACCCCCATGAAGCCAAAGACATATCTAGGGAAGCTGATTACCAAGTAGTGCTTAAACGACTACAAGCAGCTCTATTGAAATGGTTCAGAGATACACATCCTTTGGCAGGAAGTATTTCGTCGGATTTATCACTAGATGAGCAATTAAGTTTGTATTGCGAGCCTCTAGAAGAAGGAGATCCTATGCAGGAGTAATTATAAGTGGGAGAATGTTCTCCCGTTTGTCTCTATTGAAGAAAAAGCACCATTACTTTCAAATAGAGATACAAATGAAAATCTACTCCATACTCTCCCTTCTGACATGCCTGTTATGGATTTCCTGCAGTACACCAACAACTGATTCGGCTACGGATACGCAGGAAGAAACGGCTACTACTTCTTCCAAGATGCGAGTCATCTTTGATACAGATGCCAATAACGAGTTGGATGACCAGCATGCGATGGCTTACCTGTTCTTCAATCAGGAGGTATTTGATATAGTAGCGGTGACGGTAAACAGAACCTTCAATGGAGGCGGCATAGAGAAGCACATGAAGGAAGCTGAGAGAGTGATGAAACTATGTGGCGTATATGATGAGATTCCCCTCATCCAGGGAGCAGACAGTACCTTCGAATACATCCGAACTTCTCTAGGAGAAGGAAGCTTTGACGGATCTGATGCCGTCAACCTTATCATAGAAGAAAGCATGAAGGCTACACCAGAGAATCCCCTCCTGCTACTTCCTGTAGGGAAGCTAACTAACATCGCTTTAGCCTTGGAGAAAGCTCCGGAGATAGTGGACAGAGTGAGAATAGTCTGGCTGGGGGCTAACTATCCTGAGCCAGGGGAATACAACCTCGTCAATGACGTCCCTTCCATGAACTACATCCTGGATATGGAGGTGCCCTTTGAAATGGTGATGGTACGCTATGGTGATCCTACAGGTACAGATGCTGTGCGTGTAACGCCAGAAGAAATCTTTGCTAAGATGGCGGGCAAAGGGCCAACAGCCTCTGAAGAGGTAGAAGGAAGACATGGAGGAACCTTTACCACCTTTGGAGATTACTCTATTAGCCTGTTTACAGGTATTGACCTACATGGTGATCCGCCTTCTCGTGCTCTATTCGATATGGCTGCTGTTGCCATAACCAAAGATCCTTCCTGGGCAGAAGATGTGGAAATTCCTGCTCCCATTTATGAAAATGAGTCATGGACGGAAAGACCAGATAACCCTCGCAAAATTCTCATTTGGGAGAATTTTGATAAGGAAGCCATCATGGCTGACTTTTATGCGAGTATGGGGGAGTAGTTATTCTTCTCCTGTAGAGGTAAACCCCTGTTCCTCCATCCAACCACCTACCAGCTCTATCCAGCCGGAGAGGTGAGGTTTGTCCTCTGCTAGGGCGAAGCCATGGCCTCCTTCAGCGTAGATGTGGAGGGCAGATGTTACACCATGCTTTTGTAAGGCTTTGAAATAGACAATGCTATTCTCAAAAGGAACTCCTTTATCATCAGATGCATGAATCAGGATGGCTGGAGGGGTTTCTGCCGTCACTTGCTTTTCATTGGAGTAGTAGATAATTTTTTGCGGATCTGGATTTTCTCCTAATAAATTCTTAAAAGAACCCCCATGATAAATGCTGGTATCTCCACTGATAACGGCATACACAAGTATGGAGAAGTCTGGTCGTGAGGACTGCTGGGCTATGGGATTGGAAGCCTCTGTATTTGCTGCATCAAAGTGGGTAGAGAGGGTGGAGGCTAGATGGCCTCCAGCAGAGAATCCCATAACACCTACTCTTTCGGGATCTATGTTATACGCCTCCGCATTGGCGCGTATCATTCGCATGGCCTGACTCGCATCGTCCAGGGCCACATGCTCGCTGCAAGGAGGCTTAGTCCAATAGGGGAGACGGTACTTGAGTACGAAGGCAGCTATTCCCTGCTGATTAAACCACTTCGCAAATTCTGTCCCTTCCCAGTCATAGGCTTGCAGATAGTATCCGCCGCCCGGACAGATGAGGACTGCGGCTCCATTGGCACGATAAGCAGCTGGCAGGTAGATTTCTAAAGTAGGATCTTGAACGGAAAGCGTCTTTAGTCCTATCTTCTCATCCATCTCCTCCTTATAGGCAGATTCTATGGCACAGTCCGGGACTCCATCAGGCCAAAGGGGAACGATCTGCTGACCAAATGAAAGCTGAATCGGAATAAGGAGAACCAGGATGAAGTGTCGCATAGTGAGTAGGTTTATTGTATAGAGGAAGCATGAGTTGCTGCCTACTAAATAGTAGCAGAATTATCATTAGCATGTAGAGACGCGATGCATCGCGTCTCTACTTTAGCGACAGCCTAATACTTGATTTTTGCCAGGCCGTCAGAATCTACTATGGTAATCTTACTCATCCTGGTTTCTACCAGTTTATCATCCTTAAATTCTGATAACACACGTATCACACATTCTTTAGAAGTCCCTACTATGCTGGCCAGATTATCTCTAGAAATGGGCATGGAAAAAGGGGTATCACTTTTCTCCTGATACTTGGATTCTAGCAATAGCAGCGCATCCGCTACACGTTTTCTCACAGTATCATAGGCCAGGTGAAGAAGCTGTTCTTCTTTTTCTGCCAGATCATTTGACAGCATGCTAATGAATTTATTAGACACGTCTCTGTTGTTATAAATCAGAGAATAGAAATCCTCTTTAGGGATATAAAGAATCTCAGTGTCTTCTAAAGCTATAGCTGACTCTGTATGAGGACTATCCTTTAGCAGAGGAATATATCCGAGAAAGTCACCTCCTTTATGAAGACCTGTGGTGTACTCCTTAGCATCTTCGTTGGTTTTGTAGGTTTTCACTTTCCCGCTAGCCACGAAAAGAAGGTGTCTGGGATAAGAGGTTTCAGAGAAGATGATGTCTTTTGCTTTGAAGGTACGAGACTCCCTATCCTGTGAGAGCTGCTGCAGGGCGTCCATGCTTTTGGCCTCAGTAAAGAATATATCCAGGCCTTGAGAATTAGGCTCAAAGTCTGACTCTATGATCTCACTTTTCTTCAAGCGCATTTCGATAGAATCCAATAGCTCTACATCATCAAAAGGCTTGGTAAGGTAGTCATCTGCTCCCAGGTTCATCCCTTTTCTCAAGTCACTCATTTCTGCCTTGGCAGTGAGAAAGATGAAAGGGATTTTAGCAGTTTCTGGGCTTTTTCCCAGTACTCGAAGAACGCCATATCCGTCCATCTCAGGCATCATGATATCGCATACAATTAAGTCAGGGTGATGTTCCTTTGCCTGTTGGATGCCCTTCTTCCCATTTTCTGCCTTGATGACATTATAGTCGCTGAGCTCCAGAATCTCTGCGATATTTTCTCGCATATCTGGATGGTCTTCTATTAATAGGATGGTTTTCATAATTAAGCCCTTTATAGATTAACTACCCTGTATTTCTGTATCATTTAACGGGATTTGGACCTGAAAGCGGGTTCCTTTTCCTTCTTGACTTTGGAAAGAAACTTCTCCTTTCATCAGGTCCACGTACCGTTTTACTATATGTAAGCCTAAGCCTGTTCCTTGAATATTAGTTGCATTCTTGGCCCTGAAAAAGCGTTCAAACATATGCGCTTGTTCATGTTCGGGAATACCTATTCCTTCATCCTGAACCTCTAACTTGATCATATCTGAGATACACAGAACGGAGAGCTGAATAAGAGAATTCTCTCCAGAATACTTAACTGCATTAGAGAGCAGGTTGATAAGGATATTTCTCACAAACTGAGGATCCAGAACTACTTCTGTACAATTTCCCTGTTGGTTTATTCTGATTTTCTGTCCGGGCTTGGAACTTGCCTGGATTTCTTCTGCCACCTCTTCTAGCAGGGTAGATAGATCAAATGCCATGGGATTTGGATCAATATGGCCTTCCTCCAGTTTATCTACAGAAAGGAAGTCATTCAGGATACCATTGAGGTTTCTTACGGCAGATTTTACCCTCGCGAAATGCTTTTCACCTTTATCGTGAATCCCTTGAGCACGGTATTTTTCCAGAATATTAATGGAAGAGAGGATGGTCCCAAGGGGAGTCCTGAATTCATGCGAAGCCATGGAAACAAAGCGAGATTTCATCTCATTCAGCTCCTTTTCCTTTTTGAGGGCTTGTGCGAGTTCTTGCTGACTTGTTCTTAGGGCTTCCTCCGTCTTTTTGCGTACTTCTATCTGTTCTTCTAGCTCCTTATTAGTCTTCTCCATGCCCTTGATAGCCATGGCCAGGGCTTCTGTCCTTACTGCTACTCTTTTTTCGAGTTCCTGATTTAGGAGCCTGATTTGTTTGAGGTTTTCAGCTTGCTGGATTCCATATCTAATGGAACGTTCCAGGCGGGTAGAGTTGAGTTCAGATTTGACTAGGTAATCAGCTGCTCCCATGGAAAGCGCTTTTTGGTCTATTTCTATATCTCCTAAGCCTGTGAGAAGAATAATAGGCGCTTCTACTCCTACCTGTAAAGCTTCTTTTAATAGGTCTAGCCCATTTTCTATTCCTAGTCTGTAGTCTATCAAATAAACATCGTGCTCCTTTCTTTGAATGGTCTCTTTACCCTTTTGGAAGGTGGGAACCCAATCCAACGTATAGGTTTGATGATTAATATCCTCAACTATATCTCTGGTAATGAGATAGTCTTCCTCATCATCATCTATAAGAAGAATAGAAATCAGCTCCTTTTCTTTATAAGTAGGAGGAGAATCAAGGACAGGTTTATGTTTCAGGATGTCGGTCATAAGTTTAGTCCATCTGTCTACCTGGTAACTCTACAATTTCAAACCAGTATTTTCCTATGGTTCCAGACACATCTACTAACTGCTCAAAAGTTACCGGCTTAGTGATAAATGAATTCACTCCTAACTGGTATGAGCGGACAATGTCTTCCTCAGCTTTGGAAGTGGTGAGAATGACTACCGGGATCAGCTTCAGCCTTTCGTCTGCCTTAATTTCTGCCAATGCTTCTCTGCCATCCTTCCTGGGCATATTTAGATCTAAGAGGATCAAACCAGGAACTGGATTAGCATCTTTATCTGAAAACTTCCCTTCGTTCTTCAAATAGTCAAGGAGTTCCTCTCCATCTGAAACAAACTTCAAGGTATTTGATAGCTTATGTTCTTCCATCGCCTCCTGTAGAAGCATTTGGTCTTCATCATCGTCTTCCGCTACCAAAATCACAATGGGTTTTGAATGTATTTTATTCATCTAGCATATCTTATGTCGGTTCTGATTGTTTCTGTTTTGTAGGTAGGGTAAAAGTAAAAGTAGTCCCCTGTCCCTGCTCGGAGTCCGCTACAATGGTACCTCCATGTCTGGTGATGATTTTCTTACAAATGGCAAGTCCTACACCTGAACCCGTATACCTTCTGCCCTCTAGCTGTTGAAAAATGGCAAAAATCTTTTCAGCATATTGTTTGTTAAATCCAATGCCATTGTCTTTGATGGATACTTCTACCACTTCATCACCCGGCATACCTATCATGCGTTCCTTTTTAAAGTAGGCCCTGGATGAGATATCTATGATGCTCTTATCACCCTCTTTCCTGAACTTCAAAGCATTCCCTATCAGGTTCTGAAAGAGTTGTCTGATTTGGGTAGGATCAGCTTCTATGGTAGGTAGTGGAGCATAATTAATACTCGCTTGTGCTTCTTCTATGCTATATTCCAGGTCTCCTAGTACCTCTTCCAAAATCCGGCTAAGAGAAACATCTTGAAAAGGTCGTGCCTTGGTAGAGACCCTGGAAAAAGTGAGAAGATCATTAATTAGATTTTGTAGCCTTTCAGAGGCGTTGAGCATTCGGTTTAGATAGTCCTGACCTTTTTCAGTTAGGCTACTTCCTTCCTTTTGGCGTAAGCGTGTCCCAAAAGCCTGAATCTTTCTCAAGGGCTCCTGAAGGTCATGACTGGATATGTAGGCAAAGTCTTCTAACTCTCTATTGCTTCTCTCCAGTTCTGCTGCATATCTCCTTAATTTTTCCTCTGCCAGTTTCTCTGCCGTAAGGTCATGGACTATTCCTGTAAACACTCTTCCCGTACCCAATTTAACTTCAGAAATACTGAGCCTGAAAGGAAATACGGTCCCATCCTTCTTCATTCCTGATACTTCTCTACCAATCCCTATAATTTTAGGAGGGCCTCCATCCAGATAGTTTTTCATATATCCATCATGTCTGGACTGGTCGGGCTCGGGCATGAGCATCTTCACATTTTGGCCATTAATCTCTTCAGGTGCATAGCCAAATAGGCGTGCTGCAGCAGGATTTAC
>JBCDBC010000100.1:0-9500 GCA_039184535.1 Bacteroidota bacterium
AAGAAGAGAACATCGCATCAACCAGGAAATAAGAGTTCCTGAGGTAAGACTGGTCGGATTGAAAGATGCTGGCTTTGAAGACATGGAGGACGGCGTTTACCCCACTCGTCAGGCGCTGGACATGGCTCAGGACATGGAGGTAGATCTAATAGAAGTAGCTGCTGCCGCGAAACCCCCTGTGTGTAGGATCATGGAATATTCTAAGTTCAAGTATGAACTTAAGAAGAGAAAGAAAGAGGCTAAGGCCAAGCAGGCTACTGTGGTAATGAAGGAAATTCGATTTGGTCCTAATACGGATGACCATGATTTCAACTTCAAACTGAGACATGCACAGAAGTTCTTAACTGAAGGGAATAAGCTGAAAGCGTATGTACAGTTTAGAGGAAGGAATATCATCTATAAAAACAGAGGGGCAGACATGCTAGCAAAGTTTGCTGAGGAACTGGATGAAATAGCCAAGATTGAGATGTCTCCTAAGATGGAGGGAAGAAGAATGATCATGATTCTTGCCCCCAGAAAGTCAAAAGCTAAATAAGAGAGAACACACTTTTACATATATGCCCGACCATTTTGATGGTCGGGTTTATTTTTTGCCTACAGTTTTAAGCAGTTTCTGAAAACGTGGATGGGAAAGGTACTTGCTGAAACCAGGAGTGCTCATAATCTCCACTGGATCCGTGTAATAGTGCTTAGCTGCTTTCGCTAAACTCTCAAAGAATGCCTCCTCATCTCCACTATCCGCATATATCTCTGCCAGCGTAGCATGTGAAATAGTCGAACTTGGATCAATTTTCAGAGCTTGCCGAGCATCATTAACTGCTAGTTCATATTCTCCTTTTCTTCTGTAATAGTCAGCCCTGTTATTATACGCCAGCGGAATTTCTGCTACTGCCAAAGCCTGGTTATAATCTTCCAGGGCACCTTCAGGATCTGTTTCTATTTTGAGAACCCCTCTGTCTACGTAGTGGCCCGCCTCATCCGGGAACACGGCTATAAGCTCATCATAGGCTTTAATGGCAGCTTCCTGGTCATCCAGGTCCGTCATCAGTTGAGAAAGCCAGATGTAAATATCTTCCTGAGCAGGTTCCAATTCTAATGAACGCCTGAAGTCTCTTGCGGCTGCATTAAGTTCGGGGGGAAGTTTACGGTAATTGGCCATACCCCTCATGGCTAATGAAGAAGAATTCTCTTCCTGCTCTATCACATGGGTGTAGTAGTAAATGGCCTTGTCGTAGTCTTCCAGTCTGAAGAATAGCTCTCCCATTCCCTTCAGGCTGTCTATATGCCCCCTGTCAAATCTTAACGCATCTGAAAAATCCTTCCTGGCTTCTTCCTGGTATTGCTCTACATCCGTATTCATATAGAGACTGCCTCGCAGATAGTAGTAGGCCGGATCATCCGGGACATAGTCTACTGCATGGTCAAAATCACTGAGTACCTGCTGGAAGATTTCCTCATCTAACCCTTTGGTGCTCTGATGCTCCATAAGTAAGGCGGTACCTCTCAGAATGTACAATTCTCCCAGAGGATTCTCAGATAAGAGATCATTCCCTTCTTCAAGCTTATGAATGGTCTCACTCAGCATCTGATAGGCTCGCTCAAACTGCTTCTTCTGGATCAGGCGCTTAGCCTGATCAATAACGGATAATAGAATAGTTTCATCCATGGGTGCAAAATTAGAAGGAAAGATTCATTTTGTTAAATGGAGCCCAGATATTGCCCTCCGGCATATCTACTGAAAACTCCATGGGTTCCTTTAGCGTTGGGTGGAGAATGCTGAGCTTAGCCGCCAGCAGACAAATAGACTTATCAGCATTAAAGGAAGTGTTACCATACTTCATATCCCCTTTAATCACACTTCCTATGCTGGCTAGCTGTACCCGGATTTGGTGCTTTCTCCCGGTGGAAGGCTTCACCTTTACCAGTGCCCTTTTTCCCTGGGTAGCAACTACCTCATAGGCCAAATCAGCTCTTTTGCTATCTGGGCCCACTTTCAAAGAGGCACGCATGATGTTCTTCCCGGGTAACTTTCTGACATAATGAGTCAGTTTACCTTGAGCAGGATTTGGGACTTTTTCCGTAATGGCCAAGTAAGTTTTTTGTATGCTACGCTTCTGGAACTGATCAGAGATACGAGTGGCAGCCTTAGAGGTTTTAGCCAGTAAGAGCACACCTGCTGTAGGCCTGTCTAACCTGTGTGGGAGAGCTACATATACATTCCCGGGTTTCTGGTATTTCTCCTTAATATAGTTTTTGGCCCATTGGAAGACGCTCAGGTCTTTGCTTTCATCATCCTGAGAGGGCATTCCTGCAGGTTTATGTAACACCAGTAGGTGATTATCTTCAAAAAGAATGTCCATCCCGGCAGGAGTTAATAAGATTCTTTGTCGCTTGGGAAGTTTTGATTTTTGACGTCAGAAATATAATTCTGAAAAGCGTCTTTCATGGTGTCATAAAGCTGAGCATACCTTCTGAGAAAGCGGGGAGAAAACTCCTTAGTGATCCCTAATAAGTCATGCACTACCAGGATTTGGCCATCACAGCCAGGACCAGCACCTATCCCAATGGTAGGAATATCAAGAGACTCACTTACTTCAGCTGCCAGATCCTTAGGTATTTTCTCCAATACAATCGCAAAACAGCCAGCTTCCTGTAGCTTTAGGGCATCTTCCTTAAGTCTTTTGGCTTCTTCAGACTGAGTAGCTCTCACGGTATATGTCCCAAACTTATAGATGGATTGAGGCGTAAGGCCTAAATGGCCCATCACAGGTATGCCCGTAGAAACTATTCTCTTAACAGAGTCTATGATGAAATGTCCTCCTTCCATTTTGACGGCATGTCCTCCAGACTCTTTCATGATTCTGATAGCACTTTTTAAGGCCATTTTAGAGTCTCCCTGATAGTTCCCAAAGGGAAGGTCTATCACCACTAAAGCTCTATCTACACCCCTTACCACTGACTTGGCATGGTCTATCATTTGGTCCAAAGTAATTGGAAGGGTAGTTTCATGCCCATGGATTACATTGGAAGCAGAATCTCCCACAAGAATGGCATCTATTCCTGCATCATCCAGGATGGTGGCCATAGAAAAATCGTAGGCAGTAAGCATAGAGATTTTCTCTCCCTGCTTCTTCATTTCCCTCAGCGTGTGGGTCGTGATTTTTTTTCGGGATTTTTTAGCAGTGGACATAGTAACCGAGTTGTATTAATGGTAGTAGCCTAAAAATTAATTAGGCAAAAGTAGAACTTTCAGTTCATTTTTGTCATAAATAATCAATAAACCCGCTTGTGAGAACATTCAGATGTATTGGAATTAGCATATTAATGGCAGGCATTCTGCTTACTTCCTGTGAAACAGAGATAGAGGCTAATGCCTCTGAAAAAGATATTTGGGTAGTGTACGGTGTACTGAACCCGGCTTCAGAGGTTCAGTATGTGAGAATATCCAGAGGATTTTTACCTGAGGGAGATGCTGCAGAGTTTTATGCGTCTAATGACCTTTCCGCTAAAGGATTAACGGTAAGCCTGACTGGGATCAATACTAACATCATAGGAGAAGAAGTAGATACGCTTTTGACAGATGCGGAAGGAGTAGCTTTCCCTAATGTTACCCTCTACAGATTTCGAACTACCTCCTTCCAGCAGCTGCAGGGAGGAAGAACTTACCAACTCAGTATTACTGATCCTGCCAACGAGAATTTTGAACTTACTGGCAGTACCCGTATTCCTGAGGAAGTGAGAATACTATCTCCCAGATTTATCCCGGGGCCGGGTCAGACGCGCTGCCTTCAGCAACTAGCACTTGAAGGACCAGTAGAAATCTCGTTCACAAGGCCAGATTTGGTTGGGGGATTTGAATTAAGAGCATTTCTGGAAGTAGAGACACAGACCGGAGCAGAAACCCTTCAGTTTGGCCCAACAGCCTTGTTTAACGAAAATGTCTCCTGTAGTGGAGGGAACAGCAGCTTGTGTTATCAGTTTTCTGCTAAGAGAATTCTTGAGAGCTTCCAGACGGACTTAAGCCGATTTTCCGGCCCTTTTACCTATGCCGTAAATGAAATAACCACTTGTAATCAGCGAGAGGAGGACTTGCCTGCAGCTGTCCAGCTAGAGACTACAGCCATAGACACTGCCTTGACAAATTATCTTCGGGCAAATAGGCCTTTGGCAGATGATTTGAACAGTGTAAGACCAGAGTATACTAACATTCAAGGCGATGTATTGAGCTTTGGCGTATTCGGGTCTATCAATTCCGTGAGGATATCAGCAGCCCTAAGTAGCTGTACTGAATATTTGCTTGGATTGAATAATACCGAAAAACCTGAGGGTTGCGATGAATGAATGATCCAGGCACTTTTTAATTTTGATAATGAACCAAAACAAATTAAATTCCTTAAGGAATTAAACGTTACTAATTCTTATCACTCGTTTATTATTCCATCACGTCATGAGTACAAGAATATTAGTAGTAGAAGATGATGATGTAAATCTCATGATTGCTGAGCATATTCTACAAAAAGAGGGGTTCGATGTAACCACCGTAAATAATGGGGAGGAGGCTATTTCCATCGTGGAGGAAGAGAAATTTGATATGATATTGATGGACATAGAAATGCCCATCATGGACGGCTTAGAGGCTACTCCCATCATTAGAGCTAAGGATAACGGAAAGAACATTCCTATTATCGCTTTGACCGCTCACCATATGCCAGAAAAACTGGAAGAATTTCGTAAAGCCGGCATGGATGGCCACATTATTAAGCCCATAGACATGCCTAAGTTTAAAGCTGTATTTGAGAAGTTTTTTGCCGTTTAACTTTATCTGGTAGCTACCCTTTTTCCCTCATAAACGATACGTATTTAGGTTTCTTTCACCCGAGGAGGTTTTCTCGAACGATTATTTGTTGTTATATTCGAGGCGATACGCTTTTGGGGTGAAACTTGCATACCGTAGCAAACCTGAATTAAGTCATGAATAGAATTGTTTTTCTGGTCCTCTTTAGCTTGGCTTACCTGCCAATGACGGGCCAGAATTTTACCATCGATACCGTTTTTTTTGGATTTGATCAGTTTACTATAAAGTCTGAATATGAAGAAAGACTGGACACGATCATTTCTGCTTTAGAGGACTATCCAAACTACTATGTGGAGGTGTTTGGACATACTGACAGCATAGGAACAGACATATATAATCAGACACTGTCTGAGATGAGAGCCCGTGAAGTGATGGATATGTTGGTGAGAAAGGGGCTTACTAAGGATAGAATTGAAATGAAAGGCTTTGGTACTTCCAAGCCGGCTGCTCCTAACACTACTTTTTCAGGTAGATCTAAAAACAGAAGAGCTGACCTGGCTGTCATCTTTACTAACCAGGAAGGACTTAGCAGCTTAGGTATGGAAGGTGCCGGCGGAAATACTGATGGAAGTGGAGCAGATGGTTCTGGAACAGGAAGTGATACTACTACCGTTACAGATACTGAGAACCTTACTGGGGATCAGGATCTTTCAGACTCAGAAAATGGGCAAGAAGCTGAAAAGGTTGCAGTCATAGACACTATATACGCCAAGTACAGGCCTTTCCCCATAAACCCACAAAACAAGACAGTCGTTTTTGCTCCTCAGGGATCTCAGGTAGTGATCGAGCCTAACAGCTTTGACACTGAGCAGGAGCAGCTCAACTTTGAAGTGAAGGAGCTCTTCGAACGTAAAGATATCCTTCAGGCATTTATGCCTACAGTAGCAAAAGTTGGAGCATTGGAAACTGCAGGGATGATGAGTGTGAAGGCTACAGATAGAGGAAGAATAGTAAGACTAAGAGCTGATAAGCCTATCAATGTTACCATGCCTTCTGCTAGAAGGCTAGAAGGAGTTAACCTATATGAAGGTAAAGGCGGAGAAAGAGGCGGAAGAAGAAGAGCGAAGAATAATGATAACCCAGCTTTTGATGCAGTTAAGAGCTGGGTGGAAGATAGCAACACACCACTCGCTTATGATAGCCAGAAAGACTCCTATGGATTCCAGGTAAATAACCTTGGAAGAATCAATGTGGCAAGGCCTCTCTATGTTTCTGAGGGGACTAATAAGGATGATGACGGATTTGACATCTTCGTGAAGCTGAAAGGGAAGAGATTTGAAAAGAACACCAATGTATTCATCGTAGGGTCTAATGTGGAGACCTATATTCCTTTGAAGAAAGAGTCAAAGAGAAATTATGAAGGAAGTAGAATCAGACACTTCCGTGAGGGCGCAGAGATTCTATTGGTAGCTTTCCAGTTTGACAATGATGATGAGCCTTACTTCGCAAGTACCACCGTAGACCTGGCCAGAGCACTTAGACAGTCTAAGAAAGATCCGAGGCCTTATCTGAAAGCTAAGGTTAAATTCAAGAGAACAGATAAGGATGAGCTGGTAACCCTACTGGAAGATCTGTAACATTCCTTAGAAGATACATAGCTGGCCCGGAATCATGGATTTCGGGCCAATTTTTTTTGCATGAAATTCTGGTTGAAAGAGTAGAGATCGAAATATTCTCCTGACTCAATGAGTTCAGCACTTTTTAACACTTCCCTGGTAAGACTGGAACCGAACTTATCCTCTCGCATAACTCTGCTAAGCTGATCTTTTTCTATCAGAATGATTTTTGTTTCCTCTATGAGCTGGGTAAGGAGGCGTTCCCCATAGATCTCATACAAAGTTTCTCCGTCATGTGCCCAATCAGAAGACAGTGGATTTTGAGTCTGGCTAAGGTAATGGGCTACAGGCATTCCGGGTAGGACGGTATATGAGGCTTCATTTCCTTTGATCAGCCTTTTTAGTTCTTCCAGTTTAGCGCCATTCTCTTCGCTCGTATAAATCCCCCCCAAGACTGGGAAGGGCTCTGACAGATCATGGGTTAATTCCGGACGTACACCATCCCTATAATGGTAATGATTGGTAAAGGAGAAAGCCCATAAGATGAGCACTGCCATGATTCCGAAAAAATACCTGGGCACGCGGAAGTCAAACTGGTCATAAAGAATAAACATAAAGGCGAACAGCATAGGGGTGAAATACAGCATGGGTATATTATACCCCCAGCTAACAGACACGCACCAGGAAATGGCTAACTGTGCCAGAAGCATAGCATTGGCTCGCGTATTAATCCAGCTTCCTTTAATGCCCATCCAGAGAGCTATGAGAAAGAATGCCTGGCTAAAGCCGTAACCGGGGGCAGCATATTCTCCTGTAGAAAGTACCTTGTAAAGGTGTAGTCCTATCAATCCCAAGAAGAGACCCCAAGAGAGGAATCCGGGAAGGTTGTCCCACGGCTTAGGGAAAATCCACCTGTTTTGAAGGCGCCATCCTAACCAAAATGGGATAGCAATAAAGAATAAGGCCTTACTATATGAGAGAAATCCTTTCTCCCAAAGGTCTGCGAATGAGCTGCTTTTGGTAGTCTGCAACAGAAAAGCTGAATAATAGTCTGGGAAAAAGGTCCAAATACTGAGTGTAAGCAGAATAATTCCTGAAATGATAGCGCCAGAGGAATAGAGCGCATGTCTCCATCCGTGTAATAGCCAACACAAAACCATTCCTACAGGAAGCAAAGGGTAGAAAGCCTGTTTAGACAAGGCCGCTAGTAACAAGAGGAAAAGACCCAGAAATGAAGTGGTCCATTGTTCCCTTTGTGCTCTGCCTATAGCGTACAAGCCCAGTGAGGACCAAAATATGCCGTCTACTGTGTGCCAGGCCATAGGAGGGAAGTTATGCGCACTGCAGATAAAGGCTATAGCTGCAAAAATGGCCGGAGAAATACCAATGGGCTGGAAATCAAAAAAGTCCTGTAGGGTACGTGTACATACCCACACACTTATGCTAATCATCACGTAAAAAAGGAGTCTGTCAAAAAGAACAGGGGAGGGAAAATATTGGGAGAGTGTATGCAGATAAAGCGTGAGAGGTGGTCTTACGTAAATGAAGTCCAGGTAAGGGATCTCACCATTTATGATTCTCCAGCTAAGGCCCAGAATGAACCCCTGATCTGTATCAGAGAATCCATACCTCCCATGCCAGAAAAAGTAAGCCAGCCCTAGAAAGAGGCTAACAGTGCCCACACTGAACCAACTTGCTAAACGATACTGCATCCCGAACGGCTTAGCGATGATCTACTTAGGTGCAATATGGAGTAAAAATAGGGATATTGGAAAAAAAACGAAGTTGGGGAGCCACACACCCAGCCATGGAGGGAGACTATCTCCTACTATAGCCTGTCCGGCAAATAGGAGAGCGATAAACACAAAACAGATCAGCAGACCCAATCCTATCTGAAGGGCTATCCCCCCTCTGGACTTACGGGAAGACATAGAAAAGCCTATCAATGTCAGGATAATGATGGCTAGGGGATCAGCGAAACGCCTGTGTCTTTCTATGTATAATTCTTTGAGAATATCTGACCCCCGCATTTCCTCCAGCTTAGTATACTCGATCAGGTTAGGGAGGGTCATGCTCTCAGCTTTTTGCTCCTTAATGAAAATGTCATCTGGGGTAAGGAGAAATATAGTATCCAGTTTATTGGTGATGGTCAGTCTTTCCTGATCCCCGTTGATATGTCTGGTTCGTACTTTTTCCAGTAGCCAGTTTTGGGTAGAGTCTACCCAGATGATCTTACGGGCATTTATTTTGGTAACTATTTCTCCATCTTCTATTCTCTCCAGAGAAAAATTATGTCCCTCTTTTCTCTTTTCATTATAGTAGCTGATATACACATAGGTATCCAGGGCTACCTTTTTATGAATGTCCTTGGTACTGGAAATACGCTTTCCCCTCATCTCATACTTATACTCAAATTCCAGCTGCCGGGCAGTGGATTGGGGAACTAGGTAAGATTTCAGGTAAAAGGAAGCCGTAGCCAGAAGAATGGCCGTCATGACATATGGCACCAGAATGCGGTAGTAGCTTACTCCAGCACTTAATAGGGGTACAATTTCACTTCTCTGTGCCATGCGAGAGGTAAAGAAGATAACTGCCAGATAGATACATATAGGTGCTAAGCTACTCCCCCAGAAAGGAATGAAGTTTAGGTAGTAGACAAATACTATTTCATAGAGGCTAGGGTTCTTGGAAAGGAATTCATCCAGCTTCTCCACTATATCTACCACGATACTTATGGCTATCACCATTCCCAAAATAAAGAGGAAGGTGGACAGAAACTGGCGCATGATATGCCAGTCTATGATGGTAAAGTATCTTTTTAAGCGATCCATATACGTATCAAAGTTAGTATTTTCTTTTTGGTGGTTGTATAAGAACTTTATAAAGTCTGCCTGTCTTAAAGCTTTTTTAACAGTTTTGTTAGCAACCTGGGTGTAAATTAAGTGCGTTTTAAGAAGAGTTGATCTACATATCTACCTAAGAAGATTAGAGAAATTTTAATTAGCTTTGGCGCCATGATTAGAAAAGTGCCTTTACTCTTACTGAGCTGCGTTGTAGTGGGGCTGTTGAGTACCTCTTGTTCGAAAGAT
>JBCDBC010000101.1:0-9498 GCA_039184535.1 Bacteroidota bacterium
CATTTTTGTCTCATGAAACTTCATCCTTAGTTGTGCCATGTCAAATGACCTTCTGAGATTAGGCCCATTCCTAATTCCTACCAGTCTGGAAGAACCATATCCAATCTCCTGTCTTCCTAGCCTTAATTTGATCATCTTGTCTTCCTGGTCCGCGATTTTCCAATCCATAAATACCTGATGTAAATCGATATTGTCTGATTGTACAGCTACCTCTCCAGCTGAGGATAAGCCATGGTAGAATTCAGTAAATAATTTGAGCCGGGTGTTTATATTTAATGCCGCATGAAAGTTGAGTCTTTGCAGATAGGAAGTTGAATTTTCAGTACCGAAACCTCCATTCCTTGTGTGATCCAATCGTGCTCTATATTCTCCCCCTAAGGTGAGATATGAGCGGCTATGTTGATTAAGAGAGATATACTTAAGATCTCTTAGAAAAAAGTCTATACTGTCATTGTCCTTCAAGCTTGAGTAGTCTTCCTCAGCCCTGGTCACCAGAATAGGTGGCGCTTTTGGTTCAAGAGTTTCAGTAGATTGGCCATAGATACTAGTAGAGACCAACAGTAAAAGGATAATCCCAGATACAATATTCTTCATCATCTTTTTACATTTTGTGGGGATCAGTTAGTCAAAAAAGGCAATATGGCATTCATTACTTCTTCTGGCTTTTCTTCCACCACAAAATGCCCACAATCAAGCGCAAGGAAGGAAACCTCTTCCACTTCATTTTTCCAGATGGTTGGATAGTCAAACTTTCCAGTATTTGATTTTTCACCCCATATAACCAAGGTAGGGGTCTTAATTTTTAGGGATGAATCTGCCTTATCATGCATTATGTCGATTCCCTTACTTGCCCGATAATCCTCACACATGGCATGAAAAGCTTCCTCTGTACCGTTCGTAGCAGCATAATCTTCTCCTGCCTTGCTATCTTTTCCGGCGGTCATCTTGGCAAATTCTCCAGCTTGGGGGCCCATCAGCTTTTCAGGGATGGGGTAGGGCTGAGTCCAGAACAACCAACTCCAAAACCTATTGGCGACCTTAGCATCTATATGCTCCCAAACGTAGGTAGCAGGTATGATGTCCATAAGGACCATTTTCTGAACTTTCTCAGGATAGTCCTTTGCCAGCCTCCTTGCAACGTGTGAACCCCTATCATGTGAAGCGATGAGGAATTGCTCATACCCCAGTGCCTCCATCAGTTCCACCTGGTCCAATGCCATTCTTCTTTTGGAATAATCATCCTCAAAAGGCTTATCACTTCGTCCATACCCTCTGAGGTCAGATGCTATCACAGTAAACCTTTTTGCGAGCTCAGGGGCTAACCCTCTCCACATAAGGTGCGACTCCGGAGCACCATGAAGCAGTAACAATGGTGGACCATCTCCTCCCTTTATCGCATGGATATTGATACTATCAATCATTAGGTCTACATCCTGAAATCCAGGGAAAAATGTCTCCGTTGTAGATGCTAGTACTGTGAGTTGTTTTTGACTTGAACTGCTTAATTCTCCGCTACTTTGAGTTGGACTAGGCTGAGAACATGCCGTAAGTAGCACATAAGAGAATATCCAAACCCATTGAACTCTTTTGGATGAGTATTTCATTTGATAAGTGTTAAACTGATTGTTTCAATCTTTCCCTCAAATTCATTTTTCAACATGCCAGGCTTATGGTCAAATAGGCCATTGAGGTTATTTCCTGAGGGGTCTTCCAACCTGGCATGCACATACATGATATATTGACCAGCTATCCAGCTATCTTTAGGGTGAAAATGCCATTCAGTCTCCCCGTTGACTATTTCAATCCTACCCTCCACAGGCTGTGAATTATGATCAGTCAACCTTAGCCTCTGTACCAAGGAAAGACGATCCAGCATCTGGGGAAACTTAATCATCAAGGGATTTTTACTACCGGCCTTAGGCATTTTGAAAACCCATGAGTCTGTATTCGGAGGCATTACGTCCTCCGCCTCTACCATAAAGGATTTGGTAAAGGGAGTAGTCCTACGACCCTTAACATCCTCTAGCGCTCCTATCACTAATTGATATCTTTTCCCTCTTACCAGGGCCCTTCCCCTCTCTTCATGTGACCTAAGCCCCATTTTCACCCGTGAAGGGTCCAGAAGAATCGTCAATTGTGTTTGCTCATGATTCCACAGTTCATAAACATGATTGAAGATAGCACCAATCACTTCATTCCCCTTTTCATCTAGCAACTGTATTTTCTCAAGGTTTCCAACCGGTTTCATGGGGGTGGAAAAATGAATGTACAGTCTCAAAAGATTTGCCGCTAAGGTATCAGGAGAGGGAAATACAGCAACGACCTGGTGCTGCATTCCCTTACCACCTTCTTCTGGCTCCTGAGAAAAACTTGGATTAGTTAAGCCAAACAGAAGGATCCAAAAATGAACTAATGCCTTCAATTAGTTTCGGTTCATTTCTTTAGAGGTAAGCTCAGGATAGCCCTCCATTTGTTTGACCATGTCATGGTATTGCTTAGTGGGGCTCTGTGATTCCGGATATCGATAATCTGGGAAGTCGTACTCTGAAATGAAATCACTAAGTCTCAAAAAGGTCCCTGTTAATTCCGAAACCAAGTCTATGGCCCCTGTCTCAATATTTCTGCGAATAACCCCTAGCATTTGAGCGTTTTGGACATCTATCTGCATTACATTTGCCGTGGGTATTTCCTGTATGCCTTCCAGCCCTGAGGCAAACATGGCTCGCTGACCTGCCATTCCGTTTCCATTAGCACCTGCTTCCACTGATTGGAAAGGAATCATCGATCCCCCCCGATTTTTGTGGGTGACTAATAAGCTCTTGCTCATAGATCCGTCAAAACTCTGGGTGGTTACCACTAACATGTCAATAGGCGTATTCCCGTATCCAAGCTCAGCTATGGTTTTCCCTGTGATAGCAGCGCCTGCTTTGATCTCAGCTGTGGGGATAGTAACCAAAGGAGTACAGGTATAACTGGCAACTAAGGTAGACTCACCATTCAGCTCCTCAAACAGCATGCTGCGAATAGGCGCCCTTGTTTCATTCTGGGTGTGAACAGCATGATATATCTCTATGCTTTTCACTGCCTCTTGTGTTTCCTTAAAGGGATAGGCTATCTTTCTAAGGTTAGAGGCAAAGTCGCTATTGGTAAGTCCAGCTACATACACATACCCCTCATGATAGTCTATGTCAGTAATGGTTAAAGCACTGGCCGGGGTTTCTTTCCAAAAGACCAGGTCAGGAGAAGCAGGATTATTTAGGGTGATGCTGGTACTGTTAGATTCATTTACCGCTAAGAATCGAATAGCTCCAGTTGCTGGATGTATGATAGAAATGACAGAGGCAGCATCAGGCTGATAGCCTACCCGTATTGCCACATACGCCTCCTGACTTAGTGGGTGAATCTTCATGTCAGTTACAATTACCTCCCTTGGCGAAATACCTAGTTGTTCAGAAATTATTACATCAAATCTCTCTAGATTGTAAGGAATAGGATCTGATAAGGCCGTAGCCTCAGTTTTCACTGCGTGAATCTTAGCTTCTTTGCTATTTCCAATGAACAATACATTTTCCGGTCCAAATGCCAGGACGGTTACGCCACTTAGCTTTTGCTCCTCATTGAGTTCGTATGCTTGACCCAAAATGTTGGTAATGGTACAAACTACCAGTAAGAGAAAGATGGAAGTTACTTTCATAGCAATTGTATTCAATGTTGGTTGAGATATGTTTGGAATTTGTTCTTCTGGATTTCGAATGCTGCTAGCTGCGCTTCATCTATGATTGTATTGTCTCTAAAAAAATGATGGAATGATGGCAGGTGGAAATCAGCTATAATATTGGCTCCAAAGTGGGGGAAGAGTTCTTTGGAGACTTTGAGCACATTACTCATAGGTCTTTTGCCAGGACTGGTTGATAAGAGAAACATAGGTTTCCCACCCCATATCTGCATGGGCTTATCCAAAGGAATTCGAGACATCCAATCCCATAAGTTTTTGAAAGCAGTAGTATGTAGTCCATTGTATTCTGCTAGGGAAATAACAATGGCATCACTTTGCTTGATCAGATCGTAAAACCTCAGTGCATTCTCATGTATGCCTATCTCCTTTTGCAGGTCAACGGAATAGAGAGGAGGTTGAAAATCATTGAGATCGGCTATAATAGGTTCTACACTAGCTAAATTGATTACCGCAAAAGCAGCAAATTTCTTATTAATAGAATTTCTACTATTGGAAGCGCCAAATGCCAGCACTTTTTTCATCTCTTGTTAATCCTTATTCAGTTTGACTTGCTGTTATAAATGCGCCATTTATGTTGCCCTCCATCTCAAATCCACAGTAACTGATCAGTCCCTCTATACCCTATGAAATAGCAAGAAAGCTTGGGCACTCTACTTCTGATTGCCCTATTGTGCCAACATTTTTATGGCTAACTCATCACTAAATGTCCATTATAGAAATGACCAAATCATTATGATTTCATAAGAAATTAGGCTGATTAAAAATTGGATTTTGTATCCTGTTTGGAAGAAGGGGACTATGGGCTAATCTTGCGATTCTAAACTTTCCTTATATTGGTGTAACAAGCAACCACCACCATGGATAAAAGAAACTTCATCAAGACCCTTTCCCTGGGTACATTGGGCGCACCCGTCTATACGTCTTCATTTGGCAAAGCGCTGGAATCCCTCCAACATATATCAGCTGAGGAGCTGGCTACTGATAGCGATTTTTGGGAGAAAGTCAGACAGGACTATAAGCTGAAACCTGACTACATCAATCTTGAAAGTGGCTATTACAACATCATTCCCACACCAACACTAGACAAATTGATGGAGCATATCCAAATGGTGAACTATGAAGGTTCCTACTACATGCGTACCGTCCAATGGGACAATAAAAAGCGGATGACTGAGAAGCTAGCGGAGGTAGCGGGTTGCAGCAGTAAAAATGTGATCATTACCAGAAATACGACTGAGTCCCTGGATATGGTCATAAAGGGGATGGACTGGCAAGAAGGGGATGAGGCGGTGTATGCCGTTCAGGATTACGGTGCTATGAAGAGGATGTTTGAGCAGGTATCAGATAGATTTGGCATCAAAACGAATGTAATTTCCATCCCCAATCACCCAACATCCGATGAGGAAATCGTGCAGCTGTATGAGGAGGCCATTACGCCCAAGACCAAGCTTCTGATGGTTTGCCATATGATTAACATCACTGGCCACATTCTTCCGATTAAAAAAATATGCCAGATGGCCCATCAAAAGGGCGTTCAAGTCATGGTAGATGGTGCCCATTGTATCGGCCATTTTCAATTTAAGATAGAAGAGCTGGGGTGTGATTATTATGGCTCCAGCTTGCATAAGTGGCTGTCCGTCCCTTTAGGGACTGGATTGCTGTATGTGAAAGATGAACACATTGATACTCTCTGGCCTATATTTGCTGAAGGAAAGAGAGAGCCAGGGGACATCTCTCGCCTAAATCATACGGGTACCATCCCTGTCTACCACGACCTGACCATAGAGAATGCCATAGACTACTATAACATGCTAGGAGGGGAGCGAAAAGAAGCAAGAATGAGATACTTGCAGCAATACTGGACAAGCAAGGTGAGAGATCATGAGAATATCATGATGAATACTCCAGCCGACTCCCACAGAGCCTGTGGCATAGCGAACGTAGGCATCAAGGACATGAAACCTAAGGAGCTCGCCAAACGCTTATTGGAGGAGCATAAGATTTGGACCGTAGCCATAGATTATGCCAACGTCCAGGGCTGCAGAATTACGCCAAACGTGTTTACTCGTACCAGTGAATTAGATGTGTTTGTGGAGGCCCTACACGAATTGGCTTCTTAGGTTTATGCTAAGTTTTTCCAGGAATGAATCTTTTCACACATCCTCATGTCAGGAATTCAACCCACTACTAGATCAGAACGACTTGAGGTAATAGATGCCCTCAGGGGATTTGCTCTCTTCGGGATACTACTTGCTAATCTGTACAGCTTTGTAGGCTATAACACCTACGCTACTGAGGAGATATTCGACTTGCCCCTAGCTGATCGTGGGGTCCTCTTCTTTATAGATTGGTTTGTGGAGGGCAAGTTTTATGGGATCTTTTCCATCCTATTTGGAGTGGGATTTGCCCTTCAGGCAGAACGCTTTCATGGCTCTGACAGCAACTTCTTTGCTTATTGGTTTAGGAGAATGATTGTCCTCTTATGTATAGGCCTGCTCCACATGAACTTTATCTGGAATGGAGATATTCTGACCCTCTACAGCTTGCTGGGTATGTTATTACCGTTATTCCTACCGCTGTCTAACAAACGCCTGATCCGCTGGATTTTTATGCTCTTAGTGATTCCCTTGTTCATTTCTCTTATCATATATGCTACCCCAGATTCTTCCTTCTGGAGCTCCCTTCGCGAATTCTCACAAGGATTGAAATCCGACTGGGGTTTTGCTGATCTATCTCTGCTGGAAATGCGTACTTCTGATAACCCCATAGAAGTAATGTCAGTAAATATCCTTTATGCCATCCCAAGGTCCATGAGTTACCTTATGTCAGGTCGGTACTTTCAGGTATTGGGCTTATTTCTCATAGGCATAGTGCTTGCGAGGGTTTGGCTACCCAAGATTCGTGAGAAGGAGATTAGTGTGCCTACTGAAGCTGTATGGATAGGGGTAATAGGACTAGTAACTTCCTTTGCTTATGCAGTTATCAAAGGCGCCATAGGGTTTCCTTTTCCCCTTACTAAGTTAGCCCTTCTTCAAGTACTGGTGTATCACATAGGCTCTACCTCTCTCGCTCTGGGAATAGCCATGCTCTTTCTATACCTATGGGCGTCGGGCAAGGTAAAGGGATTATTTCAACATTTAGCTCTGCTTGGGCGCATGGCCCTGACCAATTATATTCTCCAGAATGTGATAGCTGTTGTGCTGTTTTTTGGCTACGGATTTGCCCTGATGCGGGTTTGGCCGTTTGCGGTTATTCCTTTTCTGGCTATAGGTATCTTAAGTGCACAGTGGCTGTTTAGTAGGTCGTGGTTAAAGAACCATAAACAAGGCCCCCTGGAAACTATTTGGAAAAAGCTATCCTATTCTCCCAGAAAGAAAAGTATTTCCGCTTAAGGTCAGATTGGTCTTAGCGTCTTGGCCTGCAATATTATATAGGAGATTACAAAAGAAGATAAACATAGATACAACTTAATTTCATATGCTTAGTAAAGCCATCTCGTAAAGCTATTTCGCTATGAGAAAATATGCATCCTACTTCCTGTTGGTAATACTGTTAATAGGCGGCCTTTTCGTCCTAATGAGAGCTGAGAAGAAGATTTCCACTTTAATCACCATAGATAACGGACTCATAAGAGGGCTAGCATCTTCCCAAGGAATCAAAGTCTTCAAGGGAATCCCTTTTGCAGCCCCAGCTATAGGCGAACTTAGGTGGAAAGCCCCTCAACCAGTTAAATCATGGGAAGGCGTTAGAACGTGCACCACTTTTGCAGCCAGTGCCATACAGAATGAACCTATCCCATTTCTTTGCTGGTCAGAGGAGTACCTAATTCCTAAGGAGCCTATTAGTGAAGACTGCCTATATCTGAATGTATGGACGGGGGCTAGCTTACCTGATGAAAAACGACCCGTACTAGTATACATTCATGGGGGTGCTTTCATCAGTGGAGGAAGTGCCTGCCCAGTATACGATGGAGAAGCACTAGCTAAAAAGGGAGTAGTGGTGGTCAATTTCAACTATCGCTTGGGTGCCTTCGGATATTTGGCCCATCCATCTCTATCCAAAGAGTCAGCTCATCAAGTATCTGGCAATTACAACTTGCTGGATATGATAGCTGCCCTAAAATGGGTCCAGCGTAATATTGCTGCCTTTGGTGGAGATCCTGAGAATGTTACCATTGCTGGCCAATCTGCGGGGGCAGTAGCCGCAAGTTATTTAAGCAGCTCTCCCTTAGCCAAAGGACTTTTTCACAAAGTCATTGCTGAGAGTGGGGCTAGCTTTTTCAGGACTGGAAATAATGAAGATACTTTTTCTTTAGCATCTGCTGAGAAAAAGGGAGTAGATTTTGCCAATGCTTTAGGCTGTACCACCCTTGAAGAATTGAGAGCCACAGCTGCTGACAGTATACTTGCCGCCACTCGGGGATTTGATCTTCCTGTCATTGATGGTTATGTGTTAGCAGAAAATAGTGTCTCTGCCTATGAAAAAGGAACCCAAATGGATATTCCCATTCTCATGGGCTGGAATAAGGATGATTTAGAAGGAGGACCGATCACCCTAACTGCCTTCAGGGAAAATGTACAAAAGAGGTTTGGAGAATTATCCGAAGAATTCTTATCAGAATATCCAGCAGGCTCAGATGAAGAAGCCACTCAGTCATTGGCCCATATGATAAGGGATGAAAATATAGGTATGGGGATGTATGCATGGGCAAAATGGCAGCAGAAGACTGGCAAGTCAAAGGTCTTCCTATATAACTTCCATCGTGATCTACCAGGCAACTCAAACGGAAGAGATTTTGGCGCCTTCCATTCTGGAGAGATCCCATATGCCTATGACAATTTACACATGCTTGATCGCCCATGGACAGATATTGACCATAGGATAGCCGATATGATGTCGGACTACTGGGTAAATTTTATGAGCTCAGGAGATCCTAATGCATCAGACCTACCTAAGTGGGAGCCATACGATCCAGTTGAAGAACTGGTCATGATCTTTGACTCTATCACCGAACTAAGCTCATTACCTACAAAAGACAAGCTGGCTCTTTGGGAGAAGTACCATAGCTCTGGTTTTTAGTAAACAACTAGCATTCAGATACCGAGATGAAACTTCATTAGCAGAAAATACCCTCTTTAGTTTTAACTTAAGCCACAAACAACACACGCATATTTGAATACTTCCAAACAAACCTCCACATACCCGGCAGATAGAATCCCGATTGTCATACTTAATGGGTTTCTGGGTTCAGGGAAAACTACTCTTTTTAGAAGCCTGCTGGCTCAGGCCAGGAAGAATAACATAGCTGTTTCTACAGTGGTGAATGACATGAGTGAGCTGGATGTAGATGGAGAACTCATTGCCAGAACGGATATAGTAGAAGAGAATAACCACATTTTTCAGTCCATTCATGGATGTGTTCTTAGCAGCAAACTAGGGATCAAAAAACTGGGAGAAGCTATTGAGAAACTTCTTTCTCACCAGCGACCAGATCTCATCATTATAGAAACCTCTGGGAGTTGCCATCCTTTGCCATTGATAGAATACTTCAAGACTCGATCCGACCTCAAATTGACAGGAGTCCTAGCATTAGTAGATAGTTTAATGCTGGCTCAGGATTATGAGAATGGTCGGCAGCTTGTCCCTATGATGCGACACAACCTGAAACATCAAAAGCGAGACATGATCAATCTCCTCGTGGAACAAATCATGTTTTGCAGTCATCTGGTATTGACCAAAGCAGACAGACTAAAGGAGGTAAA
>JBCDBC010000102.1:0-9481 GCA_039184535.1 Bacteroidota bacterium
AAAAAATACATCCTTATCTTTTTATGTTGTATATGTATACAAGTCGCTAAATCGCAAGACTTCTCCCTCAGTGGCCGTATAACTACTGGAGAATCTCCTATCGCTTCTGTAAGTGTCCAACTAGAAAACGAACAAAATACCTATGGGACCTACTCTCTAGCCGATGGCTCATTCTCCATTGATCAGATCCAGAAGGGTGATTATTTGTTAACGGTAAGGTTCTTAGGATTCAGAAGCTATCAAGATAGCGTCAGCATTTATTCCCCAGGGATTAGTCTGGCTGATATCAGCTTGGAAGAAGATGTATTAGGACTGGAGGAAGTAGTTGTAAGTGCTACTAGATACGGCACTGAAAGGAAAGAGTCTCCTGTTATAGTTTCCCTGACCGGAAAAAAACAGTTTCAAGCTACTAATGCTCAGGCCATTTCTGAGGTGTTAAATTTTCAGCCAGGAGTCAGGGTAGAAACCAACTGCCAGAACTGCGGATTTACCCAGGTGAGGTTAAACGGGTTAGAAGGTGCCTACTCTCAAATACTCATCAACAGTCGAGCTGTCTTTAGTGCCCTAAATAGTGTGTACGGCCTAGACCAGATACCTACCAGTATAGTAGACAGAATAGAAGTGGTAAGAAGTGGGGGTTCAGCGCTTTACGGATCTAATGCCATTGCCGGGACCATCAACATCATCACCAAAGATCCCATCGTTAATCAGTGGGAGCTAAAAACCAATCTCAACGTCCTGGATGGTGGAGGCCCGGAATGGATCACCAATGGAAATGCCTCCTTACTCAGCAAAGACCTTAGCAAAGGCATCACCTTATACGGAATGCTAAGAGACAGATCCTCCTTCGATGCCAATGAGGATAGCTTTACAGAAATCACAGAACTTTCCAATAGAACAGCTGGGATGAGGGCTTACATTAGGCCGGATTTCTACAGTAAAATCACCCTGGATGCCAATTATGTGTATGAATATAGAAGAGGAGGAGACCGCTTAAGCCTATCACCTGAGTTTACTGATATTACAGAAGAGCTTACCCATAACACCCTCTTCTCTGGGCTTACTTATGAGCGTACATCCAGGGACAAGCGAACTGATTTTTCTGCCTACTTCTCCACTCAGTATACTGACAGAGACAGCTATTACGGAGGATTAGGAGGAGGAAGAACAGCCGAAGATAGTCTATTAGCCTCCCAAGCCTTTGGAACTACTACTGACTTTGCCCTTGTAGGGGGTGTCCAACTTGCTCATGCCTTTAATGAAAAAGCCAAACTCATAGGAGGCGTGGAGAATCAGTACAGTGATGTAGAAGATCAGATCCTGGGATATGAGCGGATTGTAGACCAGCAGGTTAATACGCTTGGGGTTTTCAGTCAATTGGAATGGTCTCCTGTGGAGAAGGTGAAGACATTGATTGGAGGCAGGTTTGATTACTCCTCTGTATCTGGTAGATATACAGTTCAAGACATTGAGAGAAACATAGACCTGGATGTGCCGGTTTTTAGTCCCCGCTTTACCCTTATGGTGGATGTGACAGAAGACATTCAGTTTAGAGGTGGATATGCCAGAGGGTTTAGAGCGCCTCAGGCTTTCAATGAAGACCTACATATCTCTTCTGTGGGAGGAGAACCTCAGTTTGTGATTCTTTCGGAAGAGTTACAGAAAGAAACTTCAGATGCTTTCACAGCTTCTTTTGCCTATGAGAATTCCCTGGGGAACACCCAGCTCTTTGCTTTGGTAGAAGGATTTTATACAAGTTTACAGAACCCATTTAGCATAGTAAGTACAGGCTCCACCTTACCTAATGGTTCAATTGTAGAGGAAGTACGAAATGGAGAAAGTGCCAGTGTATCAGGTATCAACCTGGAGTTTAATGTAGCGCCATCCCCTTCTTTTTATATACAGTCTGGCGCTACCATACAACAAACAGCCTACAGCAATCCTCAACTTCTTTTTGAGCCGGAAGATGGCAATGATACGGAACCAGCCATATCAATAGATGAGTTTACCCGTACGCCCAACTTTTATGGATACCTCACCACCAATTGGAAGCCCGCTAAAAGTTTTTCTGTAGATCTTACTACCGTCTACACAGGCAGCATGATAGTTCCTAGAGTAGTAAGTGAAACAGGATTCCTGGATCTGGTGGATAGTCGAGACTTCCTGGAACTCAACCTAAAAGCTACCCAGCAGCTATCCATCAGTGAGAAGCTTCAGTTGGAATTGAGTGCAGGCGTCCAAAATTTGCTCAACGCCTACCAAGACGACTTCGAAGTAGGCCCTACCAGAGACTCAGATTACGTCTACGGCCCCGCAAGGCCTAGGACGTTCTTTGTCTCAGTGAAGGTGGGAAGGTTTTAGGGGGAGGTATAAAGAAACTAAAATAGCTCCGGATCTAAATCTGGAGCTTTTTGGTTAAAGCTATCCTATAAGTTTAAAACCATATCCTTTTCAATCACCATAGATGATTCTAAAAGATCCTCTTTCCATCTATAAAAGATACCATGAAATACTAGAAGGGATTGAGTCTAGGTTAAAATCTCTTTTTTCGTAGCTTGCGTCTACAGGATTTACAGCTTATTCAGGGTATGATAGTCGCGCTTGTAGCACATGATAACCGTAAACCAGACCTGATAGATTGGGTGGAGTATAATTGGGAAAAGCTCATTGTACATAATCTGGTGTGTACGGGTACTACAGGCAGGCTGATAGAAGAGAGCCTGAAAGAAAAGCGAAAAGGCAATAAGGCACCTAAACCCCATGTTCTCAAACTCAAGTCGGGACCACTGGGGGGAGATCAACAGTTAGGCGCTATGATAGCGGAAGAAAAGATAGATATGTTCATCTTTTTCTGGGATACCATGAACCCTCAGCCGCATGATGTAGACGTGAAAGCTCTCCTGAGAATAGCTACTTTATACAACATTCCTACGGCTCAGAATAGAGCAACTGCAGATTTTTTAATAAGTTCACCCCTCTTTGGGTCGGAATACCAACCCCAAGAGGCAGATTTCAGTACGTACTTAAGTCGTGAACTCCCAGAGACCTAGGCTCTGGCCACACACAAAAACTGTAATGATGATGGCAAAAAGACTATACAGTCCATTTTCTTCCTTTCCTTTGATCATATTGTTCCTTCTGGTTGGTAGCATGTTGTCTACGCAACAGCTTAATGCCCAATACAGACCGGTTTCTCCCAACGCAGGAGAACTCTTACATGAGCTCAACAATATGCAGGTGGTAGGATCCGTCCTCTACATTGCGGCTCACCCAGATGATGAAAATACCCGTCTGATTGCGTATCTAGCAGGTCACAAAGGATACAGAGTGGGATACCTCTCCCTTACCAGAGGAGATGGTGGCCAAAACCTCATAGGAGATGAGAAAGGTCCCTTGTTGGGGATATTGAGGACACAGGAACTACTGGGGGCAAGAAGCATAGACGGAGGCGAACAGATGTTTTCCAGAGCCATTGACTTCGGCTACTCAAAGACGCCGGAAGAAACACTGGAAATCTGGAATAAAGATAAGATACTGGCAGATGTGGTTTGGGCCATCAGAAAGTTTAGACCTGATGTGATCATTACCCGCTTTGCTACGCCTAAAAGAGGGGGTGGCGGACATGGACACCATACAGCTTCCGCTATGTTGGCGCATGAGGCTTTTGACATAGCAGCTGACCCTACCGTCTATCCAGAGCAACTTAAGTATGTAGAACCTTGGCAGCCTAAGCGACTGTACTGGAATATGTATACTTGGCGCTATTATGAGCCTACAGAAGAGGATATACCTAACATTCTCTCATATGACGTAGATGTGTACAATCCTTATTTAGGACAGGGATATGGAGAAATTTCTTCCCTGGCCAGAAGCATGCACCGCTGTCAGGCTTTTGGGAACTCCATCAGAAGAGGAGAACTTTCTGAAAAGATCATGTTCATCAAAGGAGAGAAACATGAGTCTGACATATTTGATGATATTGATGCTAGCTGGGCTAGGACCAAGGCACCAGAACTAGCAGAACTTTTCAAGCAAGCCAAGTCAGCTTTCAGAGCAGATGCCCCTTACGAAATAGTTCCTACCCTTCTGAAGGCACATGCCATTATGAAAGAAAAGCTTCCAACTACCGTTTACGGACACAAGCTGGCCAAGCTGGAGCACCTCATACAGGGATGTCTGGGACTTCATGTAGCCCTTAATAGCAAGAAGGCAGAAGTAGCAAAAGGACAGGAGGCAGAGGTCATTCTCTCAGCTATCAACAGAAGCCCCATGCCCGTTTCTTTAACAGCCATTAACTTCACTCAAACCGACTTCACGAAAAAGTTGGACATACAAATAGATTCTCCTTCCAAACTGGTAAGAGATACTATGGGTATTTATACCTCTCCTCTGCCCATCGGAAGTCCATACTGGTTAGCAGAAAAAGGAGAATTTGGCACCTATGAGGTAAACGAGCAGGAGCTAATAGGATTACCGGAAAATCCCTTTGCCTTGAGTGCAAAGGTATCGGTTAAGATAGGCGAAGACAATACTTCTCTTTCACTAGAAGTACCTGTCATCCATACCTATGTGGACAGAGGAAAAGGTGAGCTATATCAACCTTTCAGAGTGGCTGCGCCATTAACAGCAAATTTTGCTGACAATATATTTCTCTTTGGAGATGGAGGCTCTCGAGAAGTCAGCTTGAGAGTAAAGGCTTACCAGGATTTAGAGAAAGCTCAGATCAAGGTACAAATGCCGGAAGGTTGGACTGCCAGTCCTTCTGAAGTCGACTTAGTCGATCTAAAGTCAGGAGACGAGAGAAACGTTATTCTTACTATAACCCCACCTGAAACTCAGGGAACAGGTTATATGAGTCTCATGTATGAGGATAAGCCTCTTCTTAGAACAGAAATCATAGATTATGATCATATCCCTAAGCAGGTGGCTTTTCTCCCAAACGAAGCCAAGCTTGTGAGGCTAGAGGTAGAGACCAGGGGAAATAAAATAGGCTATGTAATGGGATCCGGTGATGAGATCCCTGTCAACCTTCAGCAGATTGGGTATGAGGTGAAGATTCTCCAGGATGAAGATTTTACTCAGGCTAACCTTTCTCAGTATGATGCTATTATTGCAGGGATCAGGGCCTACAACACCCGAGAAGGAATGGGATTCATACATGATCAGATCATGGAATATGTAGAAAAAGGGGGGACTTACATAGTACAATACAATACCAGTCGATTTGGCTATAAATCGAGCGTGGTAGGACCTTACCCCTTGAAAATTTCCAGGGACAGGATTACTGAAGAGGATGCAAAGCTGAAAATACTCGACAAAAAACATCCCATTTTCAACTATCCTAACAAAATTACTCAGGCTGATTTCGAAGGCTGGGTACAAGAAAGAGGCTTATACTTCCCTAATGAGTGGGATGCTAGGTACACTCCGCTGATTGAAGGGAATGATAAGGGAGAAGATCCGAAGAAAGGTATGCTGTTGGTAGCAGACTATGGTGAGGGAAAATTTGTGTATTCTGCCTTCTCCATGTTCAGAGAACTTCCGGCAGGAGTACCAGGCGCTTACCGCCTCTTTGCTAACATGATTTCCTGGGGTAAAAAAAAAGTTGACACATCAGATGACAGAGACCAATCAAAATAAGGCGGCCGAAAACCAGGAACTCAGAGAGATTATGCCATTTCTCAAAGACTGGAATCAGTTTTACCTAATCGTCCTGGGAGAGCTTGTGCTGACCATTATTCTTCTTTTCGCCTTTAGCAGATTTTTCGCATGAGCATACTGGACTGGATTGTACTACTCGCTACTACCTTTCTCATCGTCGGATACGGGATCTGGAAAAGTCGTGGTGCCACAAACATAAGAGGATACTTACTGGCAGACAAAGAGATGAAATGGTGGACCATAGGCCTGTCCATCATGGCTACTCAGGCCAGTGCCATTACCTTTCTGTCAACACCAGGACAAGCTTTTGATGATGGGATGCGCTTCGTACAGTTTTACTTTGGCGTACCCATAGCCATGGTCATTATTTCTATGGTAGCTATTCCTATTTATCACAGGTTAAACGTGTATACTGCTTATGAATATTTGGAGTCTCGCTTTGATGTAAAAGTGCGCTCTTTTACTGCTTTTCTCTTTCTGGTATCTCGTGGCCTGGCGGCAGGTCTTACGATTTATGCACCAGCCATCATCCTTTCTACCATTCTGGAATGGGACATAGGGATGACCATTAGAGGGATAGGTGTATTGGTAGTCTTTTACACCGTATTAGGTGGGGCTAAAGCGGTCAATTATACCCAGAAGCAGCAGATGATTGTGATATTGATAGGAATGTTTCTGGCGGGCATATGGATGGTTCTCAAGCTACCTGATGATATCAGCTTTGGAAGCGCTGTGGCCGTTGCAGGTAAAATGGGCAAACTGAACGCCATTACCCTGGGCACTGAAGGAGGAGGGTTCGATCTCAAGGACCGCTATAATCTATTTTCAGGCTTAATTGGGGGAACCTTCCTGGCCTTATCCTACTTCGGGACAGACCAGTCTCAGGTTCAGCGTTACCTGGGAGGTAAATCACTTTCAGAAAGTAGAATAGGATTGCTATTCAGTGGCGTGATTAAGGTGCCCATGCAGTTTCTCATTCTCTTCATTGGGGTGTTGATGTTTATGTTCTATCAGTTTGAGAAAGGGCCTATCTTCTTTAATCAGAGTATCAACCAGGAGATGCGCGTCAGTGAATTAGGAGAATCCTATACTGCGCTTGAAGATGAGTATTCCCAACTGCATACAGAAAAGCAGCAGACCATAAGACAGCTCATCACCTCTATGGACAGCGGAGACGAGGCCCAGACTACCAGCCTTACAGCAGACTTAAAGTTACAGCAGCAGCAGGAAAGGGACTTACGTGAATCTGCTAAATCTCTCATCACTCAGCACGACCCAGATGCAGACACCAATGATAAAGATAAGGTCTTTCTTACCTTTGTGGTCACCAAGCTTCCTCAGGGCCTAGTAGGCCTGTTAATTGCCGTAATATTGGCTGCCTCTATGTCGTCCACTGCAGCAGAGCTAAATGCCTTAGGTACCACTACCCTGATAGATGGGTATAAGCGATTCTCCAAAACCGAGAAATCAGATAAGCATTTCTTGAATGTCTCCAGAGGGCTTACCTTCTTCTGGGGCATACTAGCCATACTGTTTGCCCTGTTTGCTAATAAACTGGGCAACATGATTCAAGCCGTGAATATCATCGGATCGCTCTTCTATGGAACCATTTTAGGGATTTTTGTAGTAGCTTTTTTCTTCAAACAGATCACAGGGACAGCTGTATTTATAGGCGCTATCCTGGCAGAAATTTGTGTGATTGCCCTCTTCGTTTTACCTCAGCAATATCCTTCCCTGGCATGGCTGGATATTGGATTCTTATGGTATAACCTGATAGGCTGTGCCATCGTGGTATTGCTGGCATTTGTTTTCCAGAAAGTCTTACCTCAATCAGGCTCAATTTCACCCTCAGTTTAACGAACTTTTTTTATGAGCATCCGTTAAGGAATTAAGAAATGAATACTATATCCCTTTACCTATGTTTGAAGAAGAATGGTTGCCTAACATGCTGCCATACTTAGCATTGGAGTCGGTATATAGGTAGATATAACGGGGCTCCTGATAATGGAGCCCTTTTTTCATATAGCAAACCAAACTACATGAACCAGACAGTAAGGCTGCCCAGGCTTATACAGCAGTTAGATGGAGTAGGAAAGTTCATAGGAAATACCCCTTTGTATCCCATAAAAAATGCTTACCACAAGGATGGTGTGGAAATCTATGCCAAGCTGGAGTGGAGGCAGCTGGGACAAAGTGTGAAAGCCAGACCAGCTTATGAAATCATTAGAGAAGCTATACTGGCAGAGGAGTTACATCCTGGCAAACGATTGCTGGATGCCACTAGTGGGAATACAGGCATAGCTTATGCTTCTATCACAGCCCAATTAGGCATACCCCTAACCATATGCTTACCTGAGAATGCTTCAGAAGAAAGAAAGCAGATTCTCACTGCCCTGGGCGCAGAACTACTCTTCACCTCAGCTCTTGAGGGAACTGATGGGAGCCAAAGAGAAGCCAAACAATTAGCTGAAGAAAGACCCGATTTGTATTTCTATGCAGATCAGTATAACAACCCTAATAACTGGAAAGCTCACTACAGAAACACTGCCAGGGAGGTATACCACCAAACCCATGGGAGAATTACCCACTTTGTAACCGGATTAGGAACTACGGGTTCCTTTGTGGGTACAGGTAAAAAACTGAGGGAGGTTAATCCAGATATACGATTGGTGTCTCTACATCCGGAAACCAGCATGCATGGACTGGAAGGCTGGAAGGATATGGAAACAGCTAAGGTACCCGGTATATACGAACCTCAAATCGCAGATCAGCAAGTACGGGTATCCACTGAGGATGCTTATCACTGGGTAAGAGAAATCGGCAAGAAGGAAGGTATGCTGGTTAGCCCCTCTTCAGCCGCTAATTTAGCCGGAGCCATTAAGGTAGCAGAGCAAATAGACAAGGGAGTCATCGTTACTCTCTTCACGGATGATGCCAGCAAATACGGTGAGGTCTTACAACACATATTCTCATGAGTCAACCCCATCCACAAACCATATTTGAAGAAGGCTTTACTGAGGGCTTAACTCTTCAGGTCCCGGAACTCGCTATGGAAAGCATGAAGACCCATGCCGAATCTAGCTTTCCTAATGAGTGCTGCGGATTTTTCTTTGGGACAGATGATGGAGAAAAGGTGGTAACCCACGTACAGGAAGTGAGAAATGCGCAGGAAGGAGATCAAAGGAGACGCTTTCTCATAGATCCCCTGGATTATATGAAGGCAGAAAAATGGGCCATAGAGAATGAACTGGTCTTACTAGGGATTTACCATTCTCACCCAAATCATCCAGCCAGACCCTCTATCCATGACCTGAAACAGGCTGCTCCTTATTTCTCCTATATCATTCTTTCTATTCAGGAAGGAAACTTTGATCACATTCGCTCCTGGCGACTAGGAGAAGAAGATCATTTCTTGGAGGAGGAAATTGTAGTCGAATAAAACTTAGTGGCTTAGTGGCTTTGCGTGAATAACTTCTCGCCAAGTCTTATAGTCCCTTTTTTCATTTGTAGGTAATCAGACAAACATGGGGAGTAGCTCCCCTTACCTTGACATAAAAACTTGAATCATGGCAAAATTACTTATACCCACTCCCCTTAGGAAGTTTACAGAAAACCAGGCCAGCCTGGAAGTAGAAGCTGGCAATGTAGAAAACTCTATTAAGGAATTAGCGACCAGATTCCCTGAAGTGAAAAGGCACATCCTGGATCAGGATGGTAACATTCGCACCTTTGTGCGTCTATTTGTAGGAGACGAAGACATTAATGCACTCGATGGGCCAGCCACAGCTGTAGAAGCTGGTAGGGTGATTAGTATCATCCC
>JBCDBC010000103.1:0-9460 GCA_039184535.1 Bacteroidota bacterium
AATGGATTCATGAATTGTTGTCTAACTCTAACATATCAAGAGTCGGGAAATAAGTCTACTAAAGAAAAAAAATGTCCACCACTAATCATTCCATTAGGAAATTACTTTTATGCCTGCTCACTGGGGTATTAATGTCAGTTAATACGAACGTAATCTACGCTCAGAATTCATCTTTTGGTAGTAGTACATTAGACCTTAATAACTTGGTTAATGTAGGTTCATCAACATTCCTACAGTTCGGCCCTGATGATAGGCTGTACGTAGTCGAAAGGTTTGGTAATATTTATGCCTTGACTGTACAGCGCAATGGGGTAGATGACTATGAGGTAATAGCTCAAGAAACGATATCACTTGTAAAGAATATTCCCAATCATGATGACGAGGGCGACCTAAGCTCTGGAGTAAATGATAGGGAATGTACTTCTATTTATGTGACTGGTACTGCTGCTAATCCAGTGATTTATGCATCTTCAAGTGATCCAAGAATAGGAGGCCCTAGTGGAGATAAAGGGTTAGACACTAACTCTGGGGTAATTACTAAATTAACGTGGAACGGTTCCAGTTGGGACATATTAGACATAGTAAGAGGGCTCCCACGGTCTGAAGAAAACCATGGTCCTCATGGGCTGGAGTATGCTGTTATAAACTCTGTACCTCATTTATTACTATCCCAGGGTGGTCATACTAATGCAGGATCTCCAAGTACCAATTTTGCATGGCTAAATGAATATGCACTATCAGCTGCTATTCTTGCCATTAACTTAAATGAGATAGAAAGTCTTCCAGTCAAGACTGATAATTCTTCTGGAAGAAAATATGTGTATGATATCCCTACACTTGATGATCCAACTCGTCCAAATCAAAATGGAATTATTGATCCAAATGATCCAGCTTATAATGGAATAGACTTGAATGATCCCTGGGGAGGTAATGACGGTCTTAATCAGGGAAAATATGATCCCACAAGTCCTGTAAAAATTCTTTCACCGGGTTACAGGAATTCTTATGATTTAGTAGTCACTGAATCAGGCGCATTGTATGTGACTGATAATGGAGCCAACCAAGGATGGGGAGGGTATCCTGAAAATGAAGGCTTAACTGGGACAGTTAATAATAATTACAGACTTAAGGAGCCTGGTACAAACCCAGTATCTTTAGATGCTAATGAACCTTCAATTGATAATGCTGACCACCTGACATTGGTAACCCAAAATCTCCAAACCTATCAGTTTGGAAGTTTTTATGGTGGGCATCCCAATCCGATAAGAGCCAATCCAAGTGGCGCAGGTCTATTTACGAAAGGTGATCACTCTTCTGATCCTAATGATAGTAATAACAATACATATGTAGACGACTGGTTCCGGACACAAGTGCTCCCTACCAATGACCCAGATTTTGAAAGTAAATCTTTGCCAGTAGACTGGCCGCCTTATCCCGTAAATTCGGCAAATCCCATAGAAGGGGATTTTAGAGGGCCAACATTGGACAATCCAGATGGACCTGAAGATGATAATGTGCTCATCTGGAAAACAAATACAAATGGCATAGACGAGTATACCGCCAGTAATTTTGGTGGTGCCATGAAAGGAGACCTCATTGCAGGCAGAAATGGAGGAGGAAACCTTCACAGAATTAAGTTAAATAGTGATGGTACTGTTCTTAGCTATGAAGAAGATTGGGTAAGTGGTATTGGTGGAAATGCATTAGGAATTACCTGTAATGGAGATAATGATATCTTTCCTGGTACTATTTGGGTAGCCAGTTTTAATGGAGAGATCCATGTTTTTGAACCCCTAAATCCTTCTGCCTGTATCTTGCCCGGAGAACAAGGCTATGATCCATCGGCTGATAATGATGGAGATGGTTATACTAACCAGGATGAAATAGATAATGGAACAGATATTTGCTTCGCAGCCTCTAAACCAAATGATTTTGATGGAGATAAAATTTCTGACCTAAATGATCTTGATGATGATGGAGATGGATTGAATGATCAAAATGATCCATTCCAGTTAGGCCAACCCTTTGATTTACCAGTAAATAATGAGCTGTTTTCTGATCAACTAGATTTACTAGGGTATTTAGGTCTTGGGTTAACTGGAGTTATGAATAATGGAGATCCTAATCCGAATTACCTTAATTTTATAGATAACTCCTCAGAGTCGAGCACTGACGTAGATGATATTTATGGTGGAGCTATAGGAGGAGTGACTATATTCCAGACGGAAGGAGACGCCTTAACTAATGACCAGGAGAAAGCCTTTCAATTTGGCGTGAATGTAAATTCGACTACTGATACTTTTATCGTATCAGGAGGGATGGTGGCTCCTTTCCACACACATTCTAATACTGAATCTCAGGGATTATTTATAGGAGATGGCTTTCAGGATGATTACCTAAAGATTGTATTAAGTGGAAGTAACATTTTCCTGGCAGGAGAAAATAATGGAAATTCGATTAATAACCTCCCCACGACTACAGTCTCAGGCTCCTTTACTACATTAGATTTATACTTCACAGTAGATCCAGTTAATGGAAAGGTGCAGGCATCATATTCTATAGATAAAGCACAAAAAGTAAATGTAGGTGGGCCCATAAGCCTTTTCGGAAGTTTATTAGATGCCGTTCAGAAAGCGTCCCAGCCATTAGCTGTAGGAATAATCGGAACAGCAGATACTAAAGATGGCTTTGCTGCTAATTGGGATTTTATAAGCGTTAATCCTAAAACAGTAACAGCAAATGAGAATGTAATCTTCAGGGTTAATGCTGGAGGACCTACCATTCCTGCCATTGATGGAGGATTAGATTGGATAAGTGATGTAAATGCTAGCTTAGCTAATCAAAACTTCACAGTTAATACAGGAAATGTCTATCCAGTTCCTGCTGATCAGTGGGCGAGTGGAGTTTCTTCAGACATCAAGAACAGGACACCATTTAGTATTTTCAATACAGATAGGTTTGATTTTGGAGATGGGGAAGAAATGAAGTATACCTTTAATGTAGGGCAGCCTGGTTCATACAAAGTTAGGCTCTTTCTTAGAGACAGCTATTGGGGAACAGCAGAACCTGCAAGTAGGATATTTACTGTATTGGTAGATGGTAATAGCTACGCCAATTTGATAGACATAGATTTAAGTGGGGATGTAGGATTTAAAAATGGCGCAGTGTATGAGGTTCAGATAGAATCTGATGACGCTAACCTAGACATTGAGTTTATCCATTATGTGAATAATCCTTTGGTTTCTGGGATTGAAATTATCAAAATTGAAGAGGCTGTTATTGAGGAGATTAAAGTTCCCATTTTTAGGGTAAATGCTGGAGGTCCAGCACTTCCCTCACTTGATACGTATGCTGGATGGGTTTCTGATATAGGAGCTTCCATGAATGCCAATAAGTTTACAGTAAATACAGGATTCATATCTCTTGGACCCGCTACCACCTGGGAAAATGGGGCTCCTGCAGAAATTGTGAATACCACTCCTTTTGATGTATTCAATTCTGAAAGGTTCGATTTTGCTGATGGAGAAGAGCTGAAGTATACCTTTGATGTAGATAATGCGGGTAAATATCTAGTTAGGCTCTTTTTGAGAGATCAATACTCAGGTACAGCCAATCCTGGTCAGAGGGTATTTTCTATTCAGGTAGACGGAAATAATTACGCGGACTTAAATGCTATTGACTTATCAGCAGATCCTGGTTTTGCTATTGCTAAAGTAGTAGAAGTAGAGGTGATCACAGCTGATGATATTATCACGGTGGACTTTATTAGAAGTGCCCAGAATCCGCTTATCTGTGGAATAGAAATTCTTAGAGTATCAGCTGGGAATCCCATTACGCCAACCCCTTCACCGGATGGTTGGACCTTAGTATCTACTAATAATGACCACATACCACGACACGAATGCTCCTTTATCCAGACTGGAACCAACTTCTATATGTTAGGAGGTAGAGAGAGTGCAACAACAATGGAGAGGTATAATATATACACAAAGACATGGGATCAAGTAGCCTCAGCGCCTAAGCCTTTCAATCACTTTCAAGCCGTAGAATATGAAGGTCTGATTTGGGTTATATGTGCATTTCAAAATAATGCGTTTCCACAAGAGGTTCCCGCAGACTATATACATGTGTATGATCCTGTAAAGGACATATGGATACAAGGGCCAGAAATTCCTGCCGGTCGCAAACGAGGCGGAGCTGGAGTGGTAGTTTTCAATGACAAATTTTATATCGTCGGTGGAAATACCATAGGTCATGATGGGGGATATGTAGCATGGTTTGATGTATACGATCCTGTTAACCAAACTTGGACCTCTCTTGATGACGCTCCTAATGCTAGGGATCACTTTCAGTCCTCTATTATCGGAAACAAATTATATATCGCAGGAGGGCGATTGAGCGGTGGACCGGGTGGTGTTTTTGCACCGATGCTTGCTGAAGTTGATGTATATGATTTTAATACACAAACCTGGACTACTCTTCCAGCTGAACAGAATTTGCCAACACCAAGAGCAGGAACAAGTACTGTTACCTATAAGAATGAGGTAGTCGTCATGGGGGGAGAAGGAAATGGGCAAGCTTTTTCTACAGTTGAGGCATACAATCCAGTCCAAAGTTCATGGAGGAGTCTTCCAGATATGAACTTCCCAAGGCATGGAACTCAGGCTATTGTCAGTGGTGATGGGATCTTTATTACTTCTGGTTCTCCTAACCTGGGAGGCGGCAATCAGACAAATATGGAATCCTATGGGAGTAGCACTCCTGTTGGAGCCACCAATATTGCCAGTACCTTAACCCACCCAGAGAGTGTAGAGATAGCTCCTGGTGAGACCATGGATATTGAAATAGGGACTGTGAACGGAAATGTAGGCGTATACATCACCAAATTATCAATAACAGGTGCTAATGCAGATGACTTCACGCTTGAGTATTCTCTAGTAGATGGATTTTTACTTCCTACCGGAAGTACACTTGACCTACCTGTAACACTAGATCCTACTGCCTCCGCTGGAGCAAGTGGGCTGTTAGTTATAGAGTATGGGAATAATGAAACTATTCAGATAGGGCTAAATAATACAGCTGTTCCTTGTACTGGGACGGATATCCCTACAGCTAGCATAGCTACCACTGATGAGACTTCAAATGGAGCAAATGATGGTATAATAGTTTTCACTTTTGCAGATGATGCCGTAAATGGTGGGAGTAGGACTACATTAGAGTTCAGTATTGACGGTGGGCAGAGCTATCCATATAGTGTATCAGATAATGCTGTCTCATTCACCATAAGTAATTTATCTCCTAATACCTACAGCTTATGGGTAAGGTGGGAAAACGGAGAATGCCCACAGAGCTTAGGAAGTATAACTATAGGTGCTGGCGGAGAATACTCTGAAATTGAAAGCTTTATCTTAGTGAGTGCTGAAAGTGACTTAGCATTAACTACCATAGAAAATGGCTCAACTATTAATCTCTTTGAGTATCCTAATCCGCTAAATATTGCTGCTGATGTGGGAAGTAATACCCCTTTTGTAGTAAAAAGTGTAAAAATTGAGTTGGTAGGTCCAATAAACCTCAGCAGAACAGAAGGGGTAGCGCCATACGCGCTGGGAGGGGATAGTAATGGAAATTACTCACCTATTACCTTCCCAACGGGTGACTATATTCTCCAAGCTACTGCATACAGCCAGGGAGGTGCTAAAGGAACAGCAGGTACTACTAAGATCGTTTCTTTTACGATTATTGATAATGAGAATGATCCATGTGCCAATATAAATCCTACGGTAAGCCTAGGTTCGGATATTCAGCTAAGCTGTTCTCAAGCAAATACAACCTTAACAGCTAATGCTTCCGAAAATGGAACTTACACCTGGACTGGTCCTAATGGATTTTCAGGTAGTGGATCTTCTGTTGTCGTAAGTGATGAAGGGACATATAGCGTACTTTTTGCTACTAATGAGGGTTGCCAAGCCACAGATCAGATCACAGTTTCAAGAGTAGGATATACACCAACCGTTTCTTTACCAGCTAATGTTAGCTTGGATTGTTCTTCCGGAAACGCTGCTGTAAACGTTACGATTTCAAGTTATAGTCAGTTAAGTTGGACAGGTCCTAATGGATTCTCCTCAACTACAGAAGATATAGTAGTCAGTACTGCTGGTACTTACATACTGCAAATAGAGAATGCCGAAGGGTGCCAAAAAACATATTCTGTAGAAGTTGGTAGTTGTGTGCAAGCTTGTACGGTTTCTAGAGTTGAAAAGCTCATACTAGTAAACGCAGATACTGATCAGGATATCATGGAGATTACTGATGGAATGACTATCTATTTAGGTGATATTCAATCTGAAATAGCTATTAGAGCGCAAGAGGAAAATTGCACTTTTACTGTAAATAGCATCACCTTAGATTTAACTGGTGAAGAAGACTTTTACAGGGAAGAAAGTAAAGCTCCATGGGCATTGTTTGGAGATTCAAATGGGAATTTCAGCCCTTGGGATGCAGAAGTAGGTAGCTATAATTTGAAAGCTACTCCGTATTCTGAAAAGAAAGCAAAGGGGACTGTAGGAGAAATTAAAGAGGTGAATTTTGTGGTCTCTAATGGTAATGCACCAGCTGTTGACCCGAATCCAACTCCTATTACTAATCAACCTCCAGTCATTACCTTAACTTCTGATATCTCTACAAACAATGTTCAGGAGGGCGATGATATCACATTAACTGCTAACGCTTCTGATTCTGACGGCATGGTGACCAGTGTGAATTTCTTCAATGGGAATAACTTGATTGGGAATAAGACTAGTTCACCATTTGAGCTTACCATTTCAAGCTTATCTCCTGGTACCTATAGTTTCAGTGCTGTGGCTACAGATGATGATGGTGCTCAAACCACTTCAAATACTATCTCTTTTGCCATCCTAGACCAAGTAGCAGGCTGTGATGCGATTTTTGAAGAGGAAAATGGATTGGTCGTGATGGAAGTGGAAAGAGTGCCTACACAGGGAGATTGGGTGTTCGAAAGTAGCCTAGCTGATTTTACAGGCAATGGATACATTAGATGGGATGGCAGTAACTACTTCTCTAGTCCTGGAAATGGATTACTAGAATACACCATTAAGATTAATACTCCTGGTACCTACCGTTTTAATTGGAGAAGTTTCATTACTACAGGTGGAGATCCTAAAGAGCATAATGATAGTTGGGTTCGTTTTCCTGATGCATCTGATTTTTATGGGCAGAACGCTTCGGGTATAGTGTATCCAAAGGGAAGTGGAAAAACCCCACTAGTTACAGGTGCAGGTTCTGATGGCTGGTTCAAAGCCTTTATGAACAACCTGGACGAGTGGACCTGGAATGCTTGGAGTGGTGATGAAAACGCTCATCTAATCTTTGTGGACTTTGATTTCCCTGGTGTTTACACTATGCAAATATCAGGTAGGTCTAATGGGCATGCCATCGACAGAGCTATTCTATATGATGTGAGTAAAATCAGTGGAACAAATGCAGAGAAAGTTACTAATGGAGAAACACTCTGTAATGATCCCGCGCCTCAACAATCATTTCAGAATCTTAATGATGGATTGTCAGACTTTGAGGTTCTTTTAGCACCAAACAGAACATTTGACCGAACCAACTTAATGCTAAAGGGAATTGAGCTTGGAGAGGTTTCCGCTGAGATAATTGATATCAGAGGGAGAATAGTGCTAGAAGTAACTGATTACAAAGATGCTTACGAGCATACAATTCCGGTAATAGTTTCAGGTTTATCTGAAGGAATATACTGGGTTAGAGTTAACCTAAGCACTCATTCAGAGGTACTGAAGCTGCTTATTGAGTAGGTTTTCCTGACTAGAATATTTATTTCATACTATACAAAAGCAATGGGCTATCATATTGATAGCCCATTGCTTTTGTATTTGACCAAAGGACTAAATTTGGATTTTCCACATTTATTGGATTTAAGGAATGAATTCTTGAAAAAACCTAAGGATTTCCCTTTAACATATGATAGACAAACTATGTAAAATGGATCTATTATTACGATTGGAAGAAATTTTCAGTGAATAATTCATGATTTAATTATTTTAACCTTGTTAGATTAAAGATGAAAACAACACTAGAAATCATGAAAACACCAAAAAAACAGTGATAAATACAGTAAAAACTATTAATTACGCTATTCATGAAACATTTCTTGCTGTAAGTAATCGGGCATAATGTAAATAATTTTAAAAATACATTATATAGTTTTGAAAGTGTAACAAGGAAATAATTAAGATCTAAACAAAATCACTAAGTACACTTTTAGAACTTTTTAAAATTTATGCTCTTGAATTCATTCTTTTCGATTCGAATCCCTACCTTGTATCGCCTAACATTATTCTGCTCTTGGTTATGCGCTTTCTTAATGTTAAGCATATCAAAAACTTTAGGACAAGATTCCCTCCCAAATGGGATATCTATCCAAGGGGAGCAGAAAAAATGGCATAAAATTACGCTTATAATGGATGGGCCTCAGGCCTCTGAAACAGGTACTCCTAATCCATTTACAGACTATTTCCTTGAGGCTACATTCTCAAAAGGAAATAAGACTGTTAAGGTACCTGGTTATTTTGCTGCTGATGGTAACGCTGGAGAGTCTGGTGCAACATCTGGTAATAAATGGAAAATTCACTTTTCACCAGACGAGATTGGGACCTGGAACTTTTCTATTGTATTCAAGACAGCCAATAGTATCATTCAAAACGCCAACCCTTATTCAGGGAATTCTGTGGGGAGTTTAGATGGTAAGACTGGTTCATTTCAGGTACAAGCTTCAGATAAGTCAGGTGATGACCTAAGGGCTAAAGGGAGATTGCAATATGTGGGCAAGAGATACCTCCGATTTGCTGAAACGGGTGAATATTTTTTCAAAATAGGTGCTGATTCTCCTGAAAATCTTTTGGCCTACCAAGACTTTGATAATACTCCTAACATTGGGAACAGAAGAAAATCCTGGTCTAGTCATATCCAAGATTGGAAAGCAGGAGATCCTACCTGGAAAAATGGAAAGGGTAAGGGGTTAATAGGTGCCATTAACTACCTTAAGTCTGAAGGCCAAAACGCCTTTTCCTTCCTTACAATGAATATAGAAGGAGATGATCGGAATGTTTTTCCATATATCAGTGATAAAACAGCTGATAGAACTAGGATGGACGTTTCTAAGCTAGATCAATGGGAAATACTTTTCGAGCACGCAGACAAGCTAGGAATGTTCCTGCATTTTAAAACCCAAGAGACCGAAAATGATCAACTATTAGATAATGGAGGACTGGGTCTTGAAAGGAAGGTGTATTACAGGGAGCTAATTGCCAGATTTTCTCATCACCTAGCCCTTAACTGGAATGTAGGGGAGGAAAATACCAATACGGATAACCAGAGGAAAGATTTTGCTTCCTATTTAAAAGGACAAGATCCTTACGAT
>JBCDBC010000104.1:0-9449 GCA_039184535.1 Bacteroidota bacterium
ATCAATCTGCCTTTACCTTTAGATGGAAGCACGCGCTTCATTTTCTTCCCTTCCTGATATTCGCGCTACTCATTCCCGCTTTTTTTCATGAGTCTATCCTGAGTTGGCGGTCAGTTGGATATGGTATGTTGACTGTGTTTGACCCTTTTAATGAAGACCTGACTGCCTGGAATTATGCCTACGGAAGCATATTTATTGGGCAGTTTCTCCATGCCTTTGTGTATACCGCTTTATCTTACAGATTTGTTAAGCAGCAGGAGATAGAGGCACGGGAACTAACGTCCTCCTTACATATTGGGTCATTCAGATGGTTGAAAAGATTCCAGTTGATGAATCTGATTATTTTGGTTGGGGTAGGGATTTTCGTCTACTACCTATTTGAGACACAAGTGTACAGAAGGCAGATGGATTATTTCTTGGTACTCCCCATCGCCATTTCTACCTATGCCTATAGTTTGCTGGCATTCCTGAACCCACAGCAATTATGGGCCGGAAATTTACCTGACAGAAGAGAGAAGTATCAAAAATCTTCTTTATCTAAGAAACATTCCAGGGAAATGGTAGAAGGAGTACGCTCCATCATGGAAACCCAAAAGCCCTTTCTGAATGCGGACTTAAGGTTGACAGAACTCGCAGAAATAATGAGTATTTCTCCACATCATCTTTCTCAAGTAATAAATGAAAATCTTCAGCTTAACTTTTATGACTTCATCAATCAGTATAGGGTGGAGGAAGCCAAAGCACTCATAGAGAAGGAACCAGAGACTAACCTTCTCCAGATAGGGATAGCCGCGGGATTCAACAATAAGAATTCTTTTAATAATGCTTTCAAGAAGCATATGGGACTAACCCCTTCTACATATAGAAAAGAAATACACCAGAAATAGGGTAAATCTTATCGGAATTGGCTGAGAGATGAAGCGAACTAGCTTTATTTCTCAAAAAAAGATGAAAGCATTCTTACTATTTCTGAGCTGCCTGATAGCCTGTCAGTTTACTACAGCCCAACTTTCTATGGACGAGTTTTATCAGATAGATAAGGCCCATTCAAGGGTGAGTTTTGAGGTGGATTATATGGGCTATGCCAAAGTCCAGGGCAGATTTGAAGACTTTTCGGGTACCTTAAGGTACCAGCCTGATGACCTAACTACTCTATCTATCAGCTTCCAGCTAAAGACTGAAAGCATAGATACGGACATAGAGTGGAGAGATAATGACCTAAGATCTGCTAATTGGTTTGAAGCAGAAACCTATCCTACGGCCTCATTTACAAGTACAAGTGCTGAGAAGGTAGGTGAGGGAGTGATGGTTACAGGAGACCTAAGCATTAAAGATGTGACTAAAACCATCACCATAGAAATGAATCCATCCTCCAGAGTAATTGAAGATATCAGAGGAGATATGATGGCCATTTTTACTGGAGAATTTGAGATCGATAGAAAGGAGTTCCATATCATGGGAAAAAACTGGAGCCTTGTAAAAGAAGGAATTGCCGGAGTAGGGGATAAGGTAAAAGTTGAGTTGAGTATCCTCGGTAAACAGTACCATGAAGGAAATCTGAAGAATTTCGTGAGAAATCCGCAAAGCCCTCCTGGCAAGATTTACCAGGCCTATCAGGAAAAAGGACTCGAGTCTGCGCTGGAAGTGTTTTCTTCATTAAAAGAGAATCCTGAAAGTAAGCTCAATGCAAATGCGGCTAACCTTGTAGGCTATCTCCTTATTCGCCAAAACAAATTGGCGGATGCCCTTCAGATTTTTACAGCTAAACAGGCAGCTTTTCCTGAGGAAGGGAATGCCATGGATTCATTAGCTGAGGCATATGCCAGAATGGGAAACATGGATAAAGCCGTCCTGTATTATGGAAAATCCTTAGAAAAGGATCCGGGAAATATGAATGCTAAGGAGAAGCTTCGGCATTTATCGGTTAAGTGATTTAAAAAATTAAAAGCTCCGGACGTAAAATCCGGAGCTTTTGGTGAACCTATGTTTTTCTGCCTTTACTCGCTTCTTAAAGCCTCGATCGGATTTGCCATCGCAGCTTTGATACTTTGGGTACTGACGGTGAGGAATGCTATCAGTGCTGCCATCAGACCAGCCAGGGCAAACACCCACCATTGGATGTCAATCCGGTAAGAGAAGTCCAGCAACCAGTTGTGCATGGTCCACCAGGCCACTGGAATGGCTATCCCAAATCCGATAAGTACCAGAATCAGGAAGTCTTTAGATAAGAGAGAGACTATTCTGCTAACAGGAGCCCCTAAGACTTTACGGATGCCAATTTCCTTAGTCCTAAGTTCTGTAGCATAAGTAGCCAAGGCAAACAGACCCAAGCAGGCTATAATAATGGCCAAGGTAGCAAAGGCGAACACAAGCTTTGCCAGACTCTGCTCATTCCTGTATAATTGGGCTACCTGATCATCCAGAAAGGTATATTCAAACACAGTAGTAGGGCTGATGGTTTCAAAAGATTTCTGAAGAGCCCCGAGGTTATCACTCAGATTCGTAGCATCCATCTTTACTAACAAATACTGAAGCCACTCTGAGGCGCGGTTGTGAAAAGCATAATTACTTATTTCTTGTCTTAATGAGGTGAAATGGAAGTCATCACATACTCCTACAATGATGCTATTACCTAGATTAGCCTCTACTTTCTGGCCAATAGCTTCCTCGGGTGTCCAACCCAGGTACTCAATGGCAGAAGCATTTAAAACGAGCTCTGTAATTGTATCCCCCTCCTGCAGATCTTTCATAGGACGTCCTGCCAACATATTCACTCCCAGCACATCAAACACCGTTCCGTCCGCTCTACAGGAAGATAACTCTGCTGGCTCATCCTGTGAGTAGGTATGGGAAAGTGTTCTTCCGCTGGTACTATGTCCAGGATATGATTGGCTAAGGGCTACCCCCTTGACAGCAGATAGCTGATTAAATTCTTTCTCTATGGTTTCAATATTAGACCTTGGACGAACCCCCATTACTCTTATTGCTACTACCTGTTCCGGAGAGTAACCCAATTGCTTATTCTGTATGTAGCTTAGCTGCTGGTAGAGAATCATGGAACAGACGATAAGGGCACAAGAAATCCCGAACTGGAATACCACCAGACCTTTTCTGATAGTACTAGAGCTACTTTTGGGAGCTTTTTGTTGTCTGATAGCCTGTAGAGGTTTAAAGGAGGATAAGTAGAGAGCAGGATAAGAGCCTGCGATAAAGGTGATCAGTAGCCAAATAGCTACTAGCCCAAATACAAAACTAGCACTAAATAAGCTCCCAAAACTCAGCTCTTTCTGCACCATATCACTGAAAAACGGAACGGCCAGATATAGGATGAACAGGCTTAGGAGAATTCCAGAGAGTGAAAAGAGGGCCGTTTCTACATAAAATTGTAAGGCTAATTGGCCAGAAGTAGCTCCCATAGTCTTACTTATCCCCACCTCTCGAGCTCTTTGTTGGGATTTAGCCGTGGAGAGGTTCATATAGTTCACACAGGCTATCAGTACCAGCAGAATGGCCAAGCTAATGAGAATCCAAATTTGATTCATGTCTCCATATTCAGCCCCCCTGTCAGAAATTCCAGGTGAGTGTAGATGGACATCTAAAAGGGGGGTTAAGTTGAAGGTAAAGAATAGTTCCTCAGGAGGGATTTGTTGTTTTACCAGGGTCATGATTTTCTCCCTTAAGGGTTCTAAATCTGTATTCTCCGGTAAAAGAAGAAAGGTATAAAAACTGGCATTTCCCCAGCTCAATCTATTGGGTTTTCCCAGTGGAATGGTTTCCAGAGACCCTATCATCTCCATGGGAAGGTGGGTCTCAGGAGGGAGATCTTTGAATACCCCTTTGACCTCTAACTCGTAGCGGTTATCTACTTTCAGTACCTTTCCTATAGGATCTTCCTCTCCAAAATATCTTCTGGCCCTGGATTCACTGATGACAGTGGAGTTGATAGTGGCCAGTGCCTCATCGGGATTTCCTTTGATTAATTCTACTGTGAGGACCTTAAAAAGATTAGGATCAGCCCAGTAGAGCCTGTCCTCTATGAAATTCTCCTGAGAATAACTAACCGAAGCAGATTCTCCATAATTATGGGCAAGAATTCTCAGAGCTTCTTCTACCTCAGGAAAGTTCTCTGTCAGAAAGGGAGCAGCCCTGTTAGGAGCAGTTCCCAGTATGAAGGTTTGGTCTTCAGTAGCATAGGTAACACTCAACCTAGCGATTCTGTCAGCTTCCTTATTGAATCCTTCATAAGAAACCTCAAACTGCACATACAGCATGACTGCAAAAGCAGCAGCCAGACCTACAGAAAGACCAATCAGGTTAATAAGGGTGAAAGAAACATTCTGGGTGATGTGCCTGATGGCGAGCTTTAGGGAAGTTAATAGCATATTTCGGAATTGTGATTGGGTGTTAGGTAATAGACTAAATGACAAGCTAAGTGTTGCAACAGTCTGGAGGAGACTATTCAGTTTTTACACGAAGAGTCTTTTCTCATAAGAAACTATCTCTCCTGTTTCCACATATCCCTTTAACAGCCTGAGATACATGGCCCAACAGTAAGAAGATCTTCTGAAATGTTCATTGGCTTCTTTCCAACCAGTATTGGAAAACTCCACTATGGTTCCATTACCTTCTTTCAACTTTAACTCAAAACCTACCTGTGTCCCTGTCCAGTCTTCATCAGCCTCAGTCATTTCCCAACAGATAGATATCTCTTTCTTGAAATCTACCACCTTAGCGATCCAGTAATAACCTGGACCAAAATCAAACTCGTAGCGTTCTCCATGACCAGGGACTCCTTTGGAATCATTCGGCCACCAGGCGTTTAATCCTTTTGGCGTAGAAATAACTTCAAATACCTTAGCCGGTGAAGCCTCAATGTGGAAATGGTGTAAGATGTCAGGCATATGGAAGTATGATTGGATAGGCTTATATATCAGCCTAAAAGATATTCTTTATTTAAGGAAGTTACTAACCGTTAGTCTAAGGGTTTAGCATACTTTCGCTTGCAGTTCATCGGAGAAATGGCGTCGTTAGGAGAAAAAAAGACTAAATAAGTTAGTCTTAGCCGTAACCATCGCTACTTTCTCAAGTATTCCTATTCGGCAAACCCCATCTACACATGATCTGGAACTATCTGAAAACCGCTATTCGCAACAGCAAGAATAATAAGCTGTTTACCTTCATCAATATCTTTAGCTTAACGCTGGGGATTACTGCTTGTATGATCATCTATCTGTTCATACACGATGAAAGGAGTTTTGATGCCTTCCATGCACAAAAGGATCAAATCTACCGCCTCAATGAAATCCAAAGCTTTCCTGGCACCAATACCCAGCACGTGGCTCTATCCATGCCAGGTATGGGCCCTAACCTGATTAAGGACTATCCTGAGATTGAGAATTTCACCCGTTACTGGAATAGGGGGAGGAACCTCTTTGAAAGAGGAGATACTCGCATCACCATAGAGAATACCATCATGGTAGACAGTACCTTCCTGGATATTTTTGATTATCCCTTACTGGAAGGAGAAAGAGAAGGTATTTTGGATGAACCTAATACCATAGTGCTGACCAAAGAAACAGCTACTAAATTCTTTGGCGATGGGTCTCCTTTAGGAGAAAATCTAAAAAGAGGAGAGAACCTTTACAAGGTAACAGGTGTACTGGCAGATGTACCGGAGAATTCCCATCTACAGTTTGATGCGCTGGCTTCCATCACTACAGTCACCAGGGAAGAACCTGAGTTTAATAATCGCTTCGGCTCCAACTTCATGGTGACTTATTTGGTATTCAATCCCCAGGCAGATCTAGCAGCATTGGAAGCCAAAATGCCGGATTTTCTGCTAAAGATGATGCCACCGAATGAGGGAGATGAAAGGACGGTAAATGATGCCTATGTACTCTACTTTCAGCCATTAGAGCAGGTGCATTTGGGTGCCTCACATGTAGAGCATGACTACCAAAACTATAGAAAGTTCAATGGTGCCTATCTGGACATCTTTGCCTTGGTAGGCCTGTTTATTCTCCTCATAGCCAGTGTAAACTTTATGAACCTCATTACGGCTCGTGCTTCCCACCGCTGGAAGGAGGTAGGGGTAAGAAAAGCCATAGGCGCCAGAAAGGGACAGCTATTCTCACAGTTTACGGTAGAGGCCATGCTGCTAGGTGTGTCAGCTTTTGTCTTTGCCATTTTGCTGGGACTGGCAGTTACTCCCTTAGTGAATAGCCTGATTGGAAGAGAATTGAGCTTCCTGTATTTCTTTGAGCATCCCTGGCTGATTCTATTAGCATTTGCAGTAAGTATGCTCTTAGGGTTTTTGGCGGGTCTGTATCCTTCTTTATATCTGGCGTCCTTTAATACGGTGCGAGTATTGAAAGGTGGTGAAGTAAAGACCAATAAATCGCTGTTCAGAAGTTCTTTAGTGGTCCTCCAATTTGGATTAGCTATCGCTATGGTGGTAAGCACGCTTCTGGTGATCCAGCAGTTAGGCTTCATAAATGGAAAGGATATAGGCTTTGAGAAAGAGCATATGGTATTGGTAGAAATGAATGGAGATGCCAATGAGGTCTATGAGACCATGAAGACGGAACTAACTTCCAGCAGCCATGTATTAGGTGTAACGGCTTCCGGTCAACGTTTGGGATCTAACTTTCATCAATGGGGATTTAAGCTGAAAACGGATACGGTCATGGGCCTAACCCCTTCCAATGTGAATGTGGATTTCAACTACCTGGACGTATACGGAATCAAGGTAAAAGAGGGTAGAGGTTTTTCTAAAGAATACGCCAAAGATGAAGACTTCGCCTTTGTGATCAATGAATCTTTCGCTGAGGAACTGAACCTTGGAAAAAGTCCAGTGGGTGTAAGTGCAGGTCATGCTTGGTATAATGATGATTCTCTGGGAAGCATCATAGGTGTAGTGGAAGACTTCCATTTTAACTCCCTGCATTATGAGATCAATACTCTGGCCATGGTAGTACATCCTGAGTGGGGCTTTTCAGAAATGACGGTAAAAATCAGTGGGCAAAATGTTTCAGATGCCTTGGCGGACATAGAAGATACATGGAATAAGCTGGTACCTACCTGGCCCTTTGAGTATTCCTTCCTGGATGAGCACTTTGAAGAGCTTTACCGTTCTGAGCAGCAAATGGAGGCTGTGGTAAGTATGATGGCTATCCTGGCTATATTCATTGCTTGTATGGGCCTATTTGGACTCATCGTCTTTACCACAGAGCGTAAGACTAAGGAGATAGGCATACGCAAAATTCTGGGAGCTTCTGTCAGCCAAATCATGATGCATCTATCCAGAAACTTCGCTTTGATGATGCTGGTAGCCTTTGTGGTATTTACGCCCTTCACCTATCTGATGATGCGACAATGGCTGGATAACTTTGCTTATAGAATTCAGATCAATCCCCTAGTATTCCTGATAGGAGGCATATTGGCCTTTGTCATAGCTATGCTGACCATCAGTTATCACACCCTGCGTTCTGCCCGCTCTAATCCGGCTGATGCATTGAGGTACGAGTAATCCATCAACTTTTATCATTCTCACGATATATCATAACAGACTTAAAGAATTTGATGTTCTTTAAGTCTGTTTCCTTTTTCAGATCTTATCACACTCAATGCTATGTCAACTTATTCCTTTGAGCGCGTCTCAGCTATGGTGGACGCCTTTGAAAGGCAGGAGATTTCTGCCAAAGAATGGACGCATCAGGCACACCTACTAGTAGCCGCCTGGTATGCCTATCACGAATCAGTGGAAGAAGCTATCCTGAGAATGAAGTCAGGGATTATCCTCTTAAATCATTCTCACGGAAATAGAAATACCCTGGAAAGGGGCTATCATGAAACACTGACTATTTTTTGGGTACTGTATCTGGTTAAGGTTGTCAGGGAAATCAGGTCACGTGCGCCTGAAGACCATATATTCAATGCCCTTCTTTCCCATCCGGATATACATACTCAGGCCCCTCTTTCTTATTACACCAAAGACAAGTTGTTTTCTACGCATGCCCGAGTTCGTTGGGTAGAGCCAGACCTGAGGAAATTATAAACTATCTGCTCAAGACATTAGTCTTTTATCGTAAGGAAGTCATACCATGAAATCTGAATATGGTAAGATATTTTAGGAAGATATTTTTTTGGCTCCCTAATACAGCAGGCATTAAAAATTTATTCTCTATTTCATAATAGGAGTGTAATGCCGATGTCATAAGCCCTTGTATTCTTGTTTATAGGGGACTCATCAAGCCCTTCAGCTCAAGACACAAATGCGTACTTTTTTCGCATTAGAGGAAAGCAGAGACATCAAAAAATAATGTGAGTAAATAAAAGAAGGAAGAAAAGAAGCAGTCCTTTAGGGCTTAATATTCCTCAAAAATATATGAATTTCTCTATTCTTTTGAGAGGTAATTGACTGATAGCCAGTTTTTTGGGTGGTACTTAATTCCTTGTTTATTGATATAAGATGGAGAATTTAGAATCCTTTTCCTTCGAATTTTTCACATAACGTGTCTTGCCATAATAATATTTTTTCGATTTTCGGACTATCATATTTTTTGAAAATAATGTTGATAAACCTGTGGACAACTAATTGGGGCATTTTATAACCAATCTGGAACCTACTGTGTATTTTACACATATACTTTCGGGGCTTACCCTACATTATTCAGATTAGCTATGGAGATAAAACAAATTACTAAAAGAGATTTTAGTACAGAATCATTCCAGCTGCGTAAAATTACGGAAGCTGTGATGAAAGCAATGCAGGCAGTAGATCAAGGTGAAATAGCTGATGCCCAACTCATCGCCAATGATGTCTATGCAGAATTGTTAAATCGTAAAGGACAGGAGGAAACTTACGCGCCTACTGTAGAAGAAGTGCAGGACATCGTAGAACAAGCCCTCATGAGGAGTGAGTTTAGTGATGTGGCCAAAGCATATATCATTTATCGTAATAAGCGCGCACAACAGAGAGAGTCTAATATTTTCGAAAAGCGGATTAACCTGAAGCCTTTCGAATACCCTCAGTTGTATGAGTACGTGTCTGCTATCAGGCACTCTTACTGGATACATACAGAGTTTAACTTTACTTCAGACATCCAGGACTTCAAGTCAAGACTTACAGAAGTAGAGCGTTCAGCGATTAAGAATACCATGCTGGCCATTTCTCAGATAGAGGTAGCAGTTAAAACCTTCTGGGGAGACATTTACCAGAGAATGCCTAAGCCGGAGATTGGTGCTGTGGGATCCACATTTGCAGAAAGTGAAGTGCGTCACCATGATGCTTATTCTCACCTTCTGGAAATCCTGGGTCTTAATAAGGAGTTTGAAACGCTGAAGAAAAAGCCCGTCATTATGAAGCGGGTTCAATACTTGGAGAATGCGTTGAGAAATTCTAAAAGTGATGTAGACAAAGAGTATTCAGAGTCTATTTTACTTTTCTC
>JBCDBC010000105.1:0-9445 GCA_039184535.1 Bacteroidota bacterium
CGCTCAACAAACTGGAATTTCTCTTTCCATAGCAGAATAGTTTTTACCAGATAAATATATGGGAAGGAGCCTGAACGGGCTCCTTTTTCTTGTTTCAATATACCACATTTGAGGTCTTGAGACGGATAGGCTAAATCTTGTATTTCTCTGAAAAATGAACATGTTATCTAAAAATATCAGCCTGTCTTACCCTTCTCCTTTTCCTCATAAGCTGTACTGAAGAGGGAAACGATCCCGAAAAAATATCTGGTACCCTCGAGTTTACTGAAGGGAGCACAGCGTTTTCTTTTTCTGAGGCTTCAGAGATAGTAGCTGTAGTTACCATTGTAGGTGGCGGCGGAGGCGGGGGAGCAGGGGCAAGAGTAAGACCTAATATAATAGTCAATCCTGTGCCTGGATTAGCCGGAGGAGGTGGTGGTGGAGCTGGAGAAAATCTGACCGTTAGAGAAGTCTCATTTCCTGATGGACTGACATTTACGGCTATAGTGGGAAGTGGAGGCTTAGGAGGGCGTGTGAATAATGATGGTACCAACGGCAGTTCTTCCAGAATAACGGGAGGTCAGGCAGACATAATCATTGTTTCAGCAGAAGGAGGAAAGGGAGGGGAAGCTGGGTCCTATTTGGCTGAAGGGACAGGTGGAGAAGGAAATCCCTCCGGAGCTAGCGGGGAAGAGGGAGGCGCAGATGTGCAAAGAGGAGCCAATGGGGGAGCTGGAGGGGATAATGGAAGTAGTTACGGAAATGGAGGGGCTGGAGGAAAGGGAGAAGGGGCAGATGATGACGCTAATCCTGCTGCTGACGGCCAGGGAGGAGAAAGTGGCTACATCAGAATTGAGTGGGAAGGGATCAAGAAATAATCAAACACGCAAAAATGAAAATTCTCAAGCTCACCCTTTTCTCATTCTTATTACTGGGTTTCCTTGCTGTGGTATTCATAGGATGCAATGAAGAAGAGGATCCCAAGACAGAAGTTTGTGATAATGGGCAGGATGATGATGAAGATGGCTTCACAGATTGTGAAGACAATGATTGTATAGAAATCAGAGAATGTGATTGTAGTGATGGGCAAGATAATGACATGGATGGCTTCAAAGATTGTGATGACAACGATTGTTAGGAAGATAACGCTTGCTAGAAAGCACTTTTACTCAGTTGAACCAGATCTACAATATTCTTGCAGTTCATTTTCTTCATGATATTCTTCCTATGCGTACGTACCGTATGAAAACTAATGGACAGACGATCAGCAATCTCCTGATTTTTGTATCCATTAGACATGAGGGTCAGAATGTCTTTTTCTCTGGGAGTAAGCTGGTTTATTTCTGAAGAAGGTTTCTCCTTAGGCTTAGGATAGACCAGTTTATTTTCAGACTTTTTGTAGATGTAATAGCGGAATTTTTCATCACTCTTTAGGTGATCTATACGTGTCTGCATAATAGCTAGTGCTATCACTCTTCCATGCTCATTCCGAAAGTATTTTACCACTTGATGAAGGACCCATCTTTTGACATGGTCCATACCCACATAACATATCTCTCTATTAGTGATATGGTCATCAAAACTGTCTTTAGGAATTGAAGAAAAGAATCGTGTGTGGTGAATGATAGAATTGATAAGTCCAAGTAAGTTTCCGCTGTATGCGCGTGTAAATATAAAGCGCGACCCTTTTTCAAAGTAAAGAGTATAAGGGATGCCTGTTACTTCTTCTATGTCTTCATCGGCATATAAAAATTTGCTGTTAACTATGTCCACTATGGTTAAAGCAGAGGTGTTAAAGCCTATTTTCAAGCTTTTGAGAACGGGGATTTGGGTTTCTCTTATAGCCTGAATATCTTCAATCGTTATTCCACCAGTCAGAAAAGACCAATCTGCTTCTAATTGTTGATACGTTTTCTCCCTGTCATGAGTAGTCATGGCTTCGTATTTGGCGTTAGGACATGGCAAGGATGAGATGCTATTATATGAACGAAGATAAGGGGAAGTAATTTTTGGAATTAACCAACTTTCCTACTCCAATACCTCTACCGGCTTATTAGTAGAAGCTACAGACTCTATTGTCCAACCATCAACCGTTTTTCGGTAGACTGCGAGCCAGGCGTATTCTACTCTTTCAGTGATGGTGTCTCCTTCTTCATTAGGGGTGTCTAGTACTACTTCCTTATGTACAATGGTGTATGCCAAACTTCCGTCATCTGAAAACCTAATGGTAGGTTCAGAAAGGTCATCCCACTTCTGGAAGGAGACAGCATGAAAGTAGCCAGAAAAACGATTGATATTTTCCTCGTATGTAGGCCTGTTAATAGCACCTCCATTTACTGAGATCATCTGATCAGACATCATGGCAGCAAATGGTTCAGCCTTCTTTTCAACATGATAGTCTCTCTGTAGGTGATGAAGTCTAAGAATTTCTTCTCTAGCTTGTTCTTCATTAAAAGAAGTGCAAGCTGTAAACAAAAGGAAAAGGAGGAATAAAGGTCTCATAATGTACTGCTCAGGAATTAATTCTATACAAAAGTGCTGATTATCCACATCAATCCCACAAATTTTGTACTTTGAGAAGTAACCTCCTTTCTATTTCATATGGATTTTGTAGCCATTGATTTTGAGACAGCTAACAGGTACAGAGATAGTGCCTGCGCGCTAGGATTGATCGTGGTAGAAAGTGGAGAAGTAGTGGACCAGAGAAGTTGGCTGATACGTCCATATGATAACTCCTTTGAGCCTTATCATACCCGCCTGCATGGCATAGATGCTGAAATGGTACTGGACCAGCCGGAGTTTCACGAACTTTGGCCGGCTATCCATCCACTGCTGGAGGGACAGATGGTGGTAGCTCACAATGCCAGCTTTGACATGAGTGTGCTTAGGCATGTGCTTGATAAGTACTCACTGGCTTATCCGGAACTTACCTATGCCTGTAGCGTGAAAATAGCCAGAGAAGTCTGGGACAGGCCTTCTTATAAGTTAAGCGCCCTCTGTAAATGGCTGGAAGTAGACCTTACCCACCACCAGGCACTCTCTGACGCCAACGGATGTGCCCAAATAGTCCTGGAAGCAGCAGATGAAATGGAAGTGTGGGATTTCCCAACTATGCTGAAGGAGTTACAACTAAATTCAGGAAGATTATTTGATGGAGGGTTCTTTCCTTCCTCCCAACCCAAGAAGAAAAAGACGTTCAGAAGATATTTTCATAAATGACCCTTATGCTCAAGCAAATGTATAGACTTCTTTTTTTCTCCATCTCATTGGCCCTACTCATAAGTTGTGGACCTGCTCCTGCAGAACAGGGGATAGAGAAGAGTTTGGTGGATATGCCCGTAATAGACATTGACATTCAGGGGCATAGAGGAGCAAGGGGACTGATGCCTGAGAATTCTATTCCCGGATTTAAGAAAGCCTTAGATATAGGGGTTACCACCCTGGAACTGGATGTAGTCATTTCAAAAGATAGCATGGTAGTGCTTTCTCACGAGCCCATTATGTCTTCGGAAATATGTGTGGGTGCTTCAGGAGAAGAAATAGCAGGAGGAGACGAGTGGAATATGTTCCAGATGACCTATGAGGAAATCAAAGCCTTTGATTGTGGGACCAAACCTCATAGCCGTTTTCCCATTCAGGAAAAGCTGTCGGTTTATAAACCGCTTTTATCAGAAATGATAGACAGTGTGGAGGCATATGCCCAGGCTAACAATATTCCTCTACCCTTCTACAACATAGAAACCAAGTCTCAGCCTTCAGGTGACAATATTTATCATCCTGAGCCGTCTACCTTTGTAGATCTGTTGGTGGAGGTAATTAGAGAAAAGGGAATTACAGACCGAGTGATCATACAGTCCTTTGATCCCAGAACCTTGCAAGCGGCTCATACGTCTCATGAAGATATAAGATTGGTGTTGCTGGTGGAAAATGAGGATGGTCCAGAAGCTAACTTAGAAAGGCTAGGTTTTACACCTGCTATTTACAGTCCTTATTTTCACTTTGTGAATGAGGAGCTGATCAGGTTGGGACAAGAAAAAGGGATGTACATCATTCCGTGGACAGTAAATAGGCAATCGGATATTCTGGATATGATCAGACTGGGGGTAGATGGGATTATTTCAGACTATCCTGATAGCGTCCACATAGCCATTGCAGATTCTTTAGGTAGACTTCAACATAGATAACATATGCTTTTCAGAATCATATTTAGTCTTTTCTTTTTAGGAGGAGCCTTTTTTGTCATTTGGTTTCTCTTATCCCTTAGAGAGCAGAACAGGGTTAAGAAGGAATTGGGTAGGCTTATGTCTTCACTGGAGAATGCTTATGAGGAGTTCTTTAAGAAGAGAGTTACCCTAAGCCTACTGGAAACAAAGTCTCCTGAAGAGCACTTACCTCAAATAGAAGCCGAAGCCCTGGAGGTATTACTTCCAGATTATCTGGCCCTTCTTACCTATGTAGAAGAAGTAGAAATGGGAGGACTTTCCTTCCCTAAACCCTCTAAGGTTTTCCAGCAGCTCCAAACCCAGCTATCTGTCTTCCTGGACAGAAAGAAAAAGAAAACCAGATCCAGGCTCAGCACCCAAGACAAGGAAAAACTGGAGACCACCTATAAAGCCTGCATCAATTCAGACCTAAGACTCCGGCTGATCAATTTAAAAACTTCGGATTTGGTGTAACACTAGATAATTCTCCATGCTAGCTGTGTTAGTATGGGTGCTATAAGTTTGTGGGGATCACTTCCCTAGCGGGCTGGCCATTCCCCCACTGGTCGTGGGAGGCTTGCAGAGTTGCATTGGAGGGACAAAGCGTTTTTCCTCCTTTTTGGGGCGAATGCCAAAAAGGAGTCCCGCGGAAGGCGACGAAGCACTGGAAAACAAACAATTTCCCTCAAAACAACTGTACCACCTGTACCAGCGCCAAAATCAAAAAAAGAGATCCCAGCACCTTATTCATGGTATTACTCACCGCCAGTAACTTTTGAGAAAGTCTGCTGCTGAAGTATCCATACAGCAATAGTGCGAGAAATCTTCCGGCAGAAGTACCTAACAGGAAGAAGAGAATGTTGAAAGCTTCCTGATGAACTTCAATGAGAGACTGACCTTCTAGCCAGGTGATGACAAACACATAGAAAGGAAGCGCCTGTGGATTTATCAATCCCAGTATGGCGCCTTTGGCAAAGTCTGACACCTTGAATTTCTTATCGCTTTCTGACTTAGTATCAGAAATACCTTTTCTCAGGAAAAAGAAAAGGCCTATGCCTAGCAGTAGGATGATGATAAAAATCTTCACATAAATGCTGTCCTGTATGTACTTAGTGATAAACATACTACAGTGTACAGCTATGAATGACTGAACCATCTCTACGATTCCTGCCGCAATAGCTATTTGGAGGCCTGCCTTGAAACTTTTCCTTACCGTGGTGTCTATGACAGAGACATTCACAGTACCAAAGGGGATAGAGCCCAGAAAACTGGCTATCAGTCCAAAGCCAAAGTGTAGGATATAGGTTAAAGGCACGGCTGAACAATTTCACTTAAAATAAGAGGAAATCAGGAATAGACATAATTTGACGTTAACTACTTAGGGATGAAAAGTATTCTCCCTAAATCATTCTAATTCTTCAGGGAATTGTATGATTTTTGTGCGGGATGAAATAAACATGAACATATGAAGCGAATAATTCCATTATTCCTATTGGTTTTTTGTATGGCTTTTGGGGCTACAGCCCAACACGAACGTGTGGTAACCATAAAGAATATTCCTGAAACTAACGAAGAGTTTCAGATCCTGAGATCCAAGCTTTCAGAAACTCCGGAAGGGTCTGCCGCCCTTTTCATTTTAGCGCTCCACCTTTTTCAGGATGATGATGTCCAGGGAAATGAAGCGCTGATCTCTATGTTGGACAAAGACCTATTGATCGGAAATATTGGGAAGTACAGCTATAATGGATATGGAATGCAGGTAAAAGAGTTCCAAAAAATCCAGAAGCAGTTACAAAAATACCCTTACATACCCGCCTCCTATTTCCCGGATGCTAGATCTTCCAATAAGTATGCGGTACCCCCAGTACCATTTGACCTGGTGTTCATCAAGAACCTGTATAGCGGGAGTGAGTATGCAGGAAAAGTGAAGTACTTTATCAAAAGTAATGGAGCTAAAAAAATCAGACCCATCAGTCTACGGAGAAATAGTAAGGGGAGATGGTTGGTAACAGAATATGGTCCTATATTAGCCAGGGTAGTTCCTCCCGTTAAACCCAAGCCTGAGAGCAAGGAGGAAGAAGAACCCTCACAACCATAACTTATGACACATACAGAGAAATGGCTCCATCTTATCAGACAGCTTGAAGCCATTTCCCAGACTGGCCTTACCTATGGAAAAAGTGCCTTTGATTTAGAGAGGTATGAGCAGCTTCGTGAGCTGAGCATGCGGATGTACCATCTTATCAGTGATTACCCCCCTGAAAAAATTCCCGATCTATTTCCTGTTGTTCCTGGATACCACACGCCTAAGGTGGATATACGAGCAGTGGTCATAAAGGATGAGGAGATATTAATGGTAAAAGAAAAAGCGGACCACAAATGGGCTCTACCAGGAGGATGGGCAGATGTAGGTTATTCTCCTAAAGAAATAGCTGTGAAAGAAGTAATGGAAGAAGCGGGGATTAACGTAAAATCTATGAGGCTCCTGGGCTTAATAGATAAGAAGTGTCATGAACACCCACCCTTTGTTTATTATTCCTACAAGGAGTTCATAGCTTGCGAGTATGAGAGGGGAGAAATAGAAACAGGACCTGAAACCCTGGATGTTAGCTTCTTTCCGGTAGACCAGTTGCCTGAACTGTCTTTGGAGAGAAACACTGAGTCTCAGATCCTGTCTATGATAGATAGGTACAGAGATCCCTCCATACCCGTCTGGCTTGATTAAGCCTTCTGCTTAAAAATTTGTGTCTAATACTTTGTCTACAAAGTGAGCTACACCATTAGTACCAGTGATATTTGTAGAGATAAAATTGGCCCTATTATCTATTGTAAGGCTTCTGCTTAGACCCGCAACAAAGAGAGAATCTCCTGCGAAAGTAGTGTAAAGAGCAGATCCTCCTACTACATCATCACTCAGGTCATCTCCGGATTTAAATTCTCCAATGAAGTGGTGTAGAATCAGATCTTCTAATCTATCTAGAGGAATCTCTCCTATATTATCATAGGTATCACTGTTGTCGAAGAACTCTTCAAATGCCTCATCTGGTGGAGCAAAAAGAGTGATAGGTCTATTACTTTGTAGTAAATCTGGTCTTCCTATTCTGTTAATACCTTCTACCAGGATACTAAATGCCTCATTGGCAGCAAAGATTTCAGATAAATCAGGAGGGGTAAGCACATTGTTCACAATGTGTACATATCCATTTCTACCTTCTATGTCTTCAACCAATACGGTAGCCTCTTCATTAAGTCGGGTTTGATCATTCCTTCTAATGATTAAGGTAACTACAAGGGTTCCGTTAGGGCCTTCAGTATTATTGGTCTGATAATACCCAGTACCTATGGTGATTATATCTGCCTTTCCAGAAAAAACGTGGTAAAGCAAAATATTTCTTAGGACGTCCACCGGGATGTCATCCAAAGAGTTAAATCCTTGTCTGGAGAGAAACTCTGCGAACGCAAAATCATTAGGAGCAAAAATAGTCGCCCCACCAGTTTCTTCCAGTACGGTAGTCAGATTTGTGATTTCTAGTGCTCTTTCAAGATCTGTAAGTTCTCCATTATCTGCTATCAAAGTAGCTATCGAAGGTAGGTCTGCTGCTGGATCATCAGTATTCAGACAGCCATTTAAGACGAGACCTGTCAACATCAACCCAATAGCCAAAAATCGTGTTATCTTCATATTCTCAGGTTTTCGTATAAATGTGTTAAAAACGAAAATTCCCTAATCTAGGAATGACAAGTTGCAAAGATACAAGATGAAAATTGAAATAAAGCCTCTTTTGGAGAAATAGCACACTTTATATTTATTGGACGAGTAAGCCACTCCTGATGATGCATCTAAGCCTATTTCTGAAAAAAATCTTTTATCTGGACAGCAGATCTGTTGCTCTTTTTAGGGTATGCTTAGGCGGGATGATACTCCTGGATTTAGCCTTACGAGCCAGAAATCTGAAAGCACACTATACTGACAGCGGAGTACTACCCAGAGAGGCAGTAGAAAATTGGGTCTGGAACATAGACCATTTTTCTGCCCATATGTGGAGTGGTGGGGCAGGCCTACAAATTTTCCTGTTTCTATTGGCGGGCATCTTCGCAGCTTTATTAATGGTAGGAAAGTGGCCAAAGATAGCGCTCTTCGCTAGTTGGGTCCTGTTACTTTCCCTTCACCACAGAGACCCGGTTATACTTGACGGAGGGGATGCATTACTAAGATTACTAATGTTTTGGGGATTATTTATTCCCCTTTCCACCCCCATTTCTAAATCAGGAGAGACCCCTTCTAAAAACATACAGCTATTCTCTTTAGGAACAGTTGCTTTCTTTATTCAGGTAATATGTGTGTATGTATTCTCAGGATGGTTAAAGTCAGGAGCTAGCTGGCAAGATGGGAGTGCAGTCTATTATGTGATGCAGTTAGATATGCATATCACAATCTTGGGAAAGAGCTTGCAGGCCTTTCCTTCCCTCATGGAAAGTTTGACCTTCCTAACTGTCTTTATAGAAAAGTGGGGTTTCCTGCTCTTGCTCTTAGGCGGCTTATCTGCCTATTTCCGCTATCTGGCTATAGCTGTATTTATGGCTTTGCATCTGGGGTTCCTGCTTACCCTCAGCTTGGGAATCTTCCCATTAGTAGGGATGCTCTGTTGGATAATGTTTCTTCCCACACATTTTTGGGAAAAAGGCTTAGGGAAAAGACTTATGGCTATAGTAGCTAGTAAACCTTCAAGTTTAAAGGACAAAATAGACAAAGAGGCTTATGCATGGGCTTACTCCGCAGGAAAGGGGTTGAGGGCAGTAATCATTCTTTTCAGTTTATATCTCATGCTTGGGTGGAATGCTTTAAGCGTGGGGAAAGAGTTTCTTCCTTCTCAGATGGATCCGTATGTCATGCATCTGGGCCTTACACAAAACTGGAATCTGTTTTCTCCAGATCCCATTAAGAATGACGGATGGTATATAGTAGAAAAAACGCAAGGAGGAGAGAAAAAGGATCTATGGAATAAAGGAGAGCTAAGCTTTGATAAACCTGTATCTGTCAATGCTTCTTATAGAAATCAGCGCTGGAGAAAGTACTGGAAACAAATTAAGAAGAGACGCTACAAAGAACTAAAGCCTTATTTAGCAGCTTACTTTTGTGAGAAAGGAAATGATCTTTCAGAAAATATAGTGGGAGATAGTTTGAGAATTATCTTCATGCAAGAAAGAAGTGAGCCATTCGGACAGCCAAATGAAATAATTCCTCGGGTAATTTGGGAAGCGGC
>JBCDBC010000106.1:0-9427 GCA_039184535.1 Bacteroidota bacterium
GCTCTTCCGATCTCGAGTATGATAAGTCGAGCTCTTTATCCTCTTTGGCCCAAACAGCTGCTGAAATGGAACAAACTTCTCTGGCTGTAGAACTCCTTACAAATGCCCAAAAGGCGGCAAACTCCATTGAAAACGATCTTTATAGGGCGAGGTCTTTATCCTCTTTGGCCCAAACAGCTGCTGAAATGGAACAAACTTCTCTGGCTGTAGAACTCCTTACAAATGCCCAAAAGGCGGCAAACTCCATTGAATACGATCTTGGTAGGGCGATGTCTTTATCCTCTTTGGCCCAAACAGCTGCCGAAATGGCAAGAGATTCAATCATACTAGTACAAAACGAACATCAGCGCATAAGTTCAGACTTCATTGGCATTGCAGAAGCAGTAGCTCTAAAGATGGATGATTCTCAAGAAAAAGCTAAGGCTTTAGAAACAATCATTAGTGTTTGTGGAGAATTGGAAATATGGAAAAGGGCACTAACTAATGTCGAAAGAATGCCTTATAACTATCAGCTCTTAGGGTATGCTACTTTTCTGGAGGAAAGGGGAAACATGAAACGGAGGAAGGAGATGAATAGAAAAAGTAAGTAATTACTCTCTTTTATTTGAAGATATAGGTACGGAACTCACCTCTTACTCATTCCCGCATCATAATCTGGACCTGCCCTTACAGAATTACCGTTTACCTAAACTTTGCCACTACCCTGAAATTTAGCAGACGGGCTGACAATCTGTTGGGCACCGCAAAGCGGTTATTATTCAGGTCCTTAATCCAGACGTAGGAGACGGTATTTTCGCGCTGGAAGAGGTTGAAGATTTCCAGGGTAGCCCAGATAGATTCTACCCCACGCTTGCCTACATTACTCGTTTTAGGGACAAAGCTGATGAGTTTGCTGAAGCCTATGTCTACCCGGTGGTAGGCAGGAAAGTCAAAGGCGGTTCTACTTTCAAAGACTGTCGGCGGACCATGCCTAAAGCCGCTTCCAAAAAGGTAGCTCATATGCACCTTAAAGGTAGGATTAGAAGGCAGCTCATCCTGAAAGTACATAGCAAAGGTAATTCGCTGGTCCGTAGGACGGGGCACTTCTCCCTGCTCATCATCTACTATGTCCTCTGCCGTTTTCAGGTAGCCCACACTAATCCAGGAATCAGCTCCCTTAATGAACTGACCGCTGATACGGGCATCCAGTCCGTATGCATAACCCGTCGCTAAGCGGTCCGGATAGTAACGTAGACGTACATTCTGCACCTCATAAGGGATGAGGTTACTCAGGTCTTTGTAGTAAGCTTCCGAGATCAGCTTAAAGGGTCGCCCCCATGCCTTAAAGGTATAATCCAGTCCCGCTATGAAGTGAATGGAGCGCTGAGGTTCCAGGTTTAGGTTCAGGGTTCCATCCAGTCGCCTAAATTCACGGTAGAAGGGCGGCTGGTAATACACACCAGTTGCTAGTCTTAAGCGCAGTTCCTTACCTGCAGGCAATTTAGATGCATCATACACAAACTGCACCCTTGGACTGATCATGAGATCATCTATCAGGTCATAGTATACTGCACGGACCCCTGTTATAAGCTGAGTAGCTCTTCCCAGCTGAAACTCATGCTGGAGATAGGCTTTGTATAGTCGGCTCACCAGATTGGCTTCTCCTTCTATGAACTCATTTACCCCAAATCGGCCGAAGGGATCTACGGCATAGCCGGCAGAATCCAATACTGTGTATTCTTTCAGCTCATCATCTATCTCCTGGTATTGGTACTTCAGCCCGAAGAGGAGTTTATGCTTGGAGGTGTTTCCTGGAAACCAATAGCCGTTAAACTGTCCACTGATCACATCTGCTGTCAGGTAGTTACGAGCATGCCTGTATTCTGAACCTATGCCCAGGTCAAATTCGGACTCATTGAATTCATCTGACCCAAAGCTGGTATTTACCTCTCCCAGCAAGTAGCCTCCCTCTACATCAAATAGTTCATTCTCCGAAGTCCTGAAAGCTGTGAAGGTGTAATTGAACTGTAGATTGGTCGTAGGCTGATGGGTCAACATGAGTGCACCCAAGCCTGTGGTATAGTTGGACGTTTCCCTTCCTTCAAAACCCGTACGCAAGCGGAATGCCTGCTGTATGGTCCCAAAGGTGGTTTCCCGACCATCTGGTTCAAAGAGATATCGATTGCGGGTCAAGGCTAAGAAACCGGTCAGTTTAAGCCTGTCCTGGGGATAGTAGACCACTCGGGTAGTGTCGTTTCCGCGGGTCTTATACTTGGTTTCTTTTGAACCTGTCTTAGGCGTAAAGGTGAACATGCTCTGTACATCCACAAACTCTGGACGGTATTCTCCACGAGTCTCTAAGCTGTTTAGCAGATAGGTGGTACTGAAGCGCCTGGCTCCAAGTAGATAGGTAAATCTTCCTGGCTTGTCAGGATTGATCTTATTGGCAGATGTCCCTTCTGCATGCACCGACTGTGTCAGGAAGCCTGCCTCTACTGTACCCCTGAACTTCTCAGGTGTACGGTAAGTGATGTCCAGGACAGAAGAAAGTCGATCTCCATACTGAGCGGCAAAACCTCCGGTAGAGAACTTGATATCCTGCGCCATGTCAGGGTTGGAGAAGCCTAAGCCTTCCTGTTGTCCATTTCTGGAGAGAAAGGGTCGGTAGATTTCTATTCCATTCACATAGACCAGGTTTTCATCGAAGTTTCCTCCACGTACCTGGTACTGTGAGGAGAATTCATTGTTGGAAGCTACACCCGGTAAGAACTTTACAGCCGCCTCCACTGATCGGTTGAAGGTGGGCATCTTGAGTATTTCCTGAGCTTCAATAGGAAAAAGCTGTATCTGAGGAGGATCTTGTTTTTTCTCTGTTATTAGGGACTCATCCAGGGTCAGTTCCAGCATTTTGATGGGTTCTGTATACACGTACCCACTCACAATGTTCATGTCCAGCTGGGCGGCCTCATGCGTAGGGTGAGAAAATTTAATGAGGTAACGACCGGGAGAAAGCTTGATTTCGTACAAGCCATCTTCTCCTGTGGTAAATCTTGGTGCTTCCTCATTCACGGATACCTTTACCCCTTGAATAGGTCGGTTATTAGGATCTATGACTTTTCCCTTCACGGTTCCAGGCGACTGTGCATATACCTGGCTAAGGAAAAAGCTAAAGAGGAGGAAAAAGGTCGTTCTACAAAAAATGTTCATTGACGCAAATATAGAAGTTTGCAGAAGAAGCCAAGGGGTAATTTTGGGTACATCTTCACTTGACTTCTTTTTCTTTCCAGTGTTACGTCGCCTGCAGCGTGCCCTACTTTTTTCCTTAGCAAAAAAAGTAGGCAAAAATGCATTGTCCCTCCAATGCATCCCACATGCCGCCCACGACCAGTGGAGTGACGGCCAACCCGCCTGTACTAATGATTTGTTATATGGTGAACCCAAAAACTATTTTCTTCAATACACATTTACCCCCTCGTGTATGGTGCCAGGGTTAATTCGCTGGTCATTCCTGCTTTCCACTTTTGGTAGCCGGCATAGGCGATCATGGCTGCATTATCTGTACAATAGGCCATGGATGGAATAAACGCCTGCCACCCATTCTGCTCACACATAGTAGTGAACGCAGATCTTAGCTGAGAATTGGCTGAGACCCCTCCAGCTAACGCAACTTGTGTTACCCCATACTCCTTAGCGGCATCTTCCACTTTCTCGATCAGAATGCTCACAATGCGGTTTTGGTAGCTGGCAGCCAGATCATCCAGGTTCTTTTTGATAAAATCCGGATCACCTTTCAGTCCATCTCTCAATAAATACAACAATGAGGTCTTTATCCCGCTAAAAGAAAACTCAAATCTTCCTACATCCGCCTTGGGAAAGGAATATCGGCTTGGATCTCCTTCTCTCGCATGCCTGTCTATCTGAGGTCCGCCGGGGTAAGGTAATCCTAATAGCTTAGCAGCCTTATCAAAGGCCTCTCCAGCTGCATCATCTATGGTCTGGCCAATGATCTCCATCTCAAAGAAGCTTTTGACCAGCACCAGTTGAGTGTGGCCACCGGAAACTGTCAGATTCAAAAATGGGAAAGTAGGCTTGGGGTCCTGAATGAAGTTGGCCAAAATATGGGCCTCCATATGGTTCACGCCTATTAAGGGCACATCCAGGGCGTAAGCATAAGACTTGCTGAAACAGATGCCCACCAAGAGTGCACCTAACAAGCCCGGCCCTTGGGTTACTGCCACAGCCGATAGGTCCTTTCCTTCTATTCCTGCTTCATCTAAAGCCTGCTGAACCAGGTATACGATGTTTTGCTGATGGAGTCGGGAAGCCAGTTCAGGGATGACGCCTCCGTACTTGCTATGATCTATCTGGGAACTGATCAAATTGACCAATACTTCTCCATCCCGCATAATAGCGGCGGCTGTTTCGTCGCAGGAAGATTCTATTCCCAGTATATATGCCATATCTGATAAATAATGCTGTAACTTGCCCTCCTGTTTACACGCCTATCCAAAAAGGGGCATCCCTTACTCATTTTTCGCGCACAGCTATTCTTTTAGCTACTGATTCTCACGCTTTTGGCAATGAGATTGCAGTATCTCATTAGATCGGCAAAGGTAATACAAATGAGAATGAAAATCTTTTGATGAATTGGGTAATTCAAAATAATGATCCAGTGCTGCGTCGCCTGCCGCGGGCCCTTCTTTTTTCCGTAGCAAAAAAAGAAGGCAAGAATGCATTGTCCCTCCAATGCAACACACATGCCTCCCACAACCAGTGGAGTGACGGCCAGCCCCTACAAAAGACCTTTCTCAACCTACTTAGAGCATTAGACAGAGATAAAATATTTTCAAAGCCCTATTACTTTGCGGCTTCGCGTCTTTGCGTGAATAATTTTGCACGCCAAGCCGCAAAGACGCCAGGAATCGTTGATAGGAGACAAATACAAAACACATATTAATTCCCTAATATTGACACTTTTAAAGCATACCAGACTAAGGAGAAAAGAAATAAATCACAGTTTTAGACATTCTATCCGTATATCCCATTAAGGGATACCAGAAATGAGACGCAGGAGAATACTCACATATATCAATCGGGCCATCTTCATTTTGCTGGCGGGAAGCTTCCTGCTCGGCATTGTGGCTTCTTTTGCGGTGAGCTTACCTCCAGTCCAGAACAGATTAGTACGTTTGGCCCAATTCATCCTGCAAAGAGAACTGGGTACTGAAGTGAAGGTGTGGGAAGTAGATCTGGGATTGCCTACCCATGCCATACTGGAAGGAGTACAAATATTCGATGAGCAGGGTCAGGAAGCCATTTACCTGGGGGAGTTTAGGCTAAATGCCCTAACCTTTTCGCTGGCTAATTTTGTCTTCGATAGAGAAGAATCTCAGGAGCTATATGTAGACTACCTCAAGCTCCATCAGCCAGTTTTCAACCTCTACAAGCGGGAGAAAGATGGGAAACTCAATATTGATTTTCTCTTTGGGTCTGGGTCGGAAGAGGACACCACCATTTCTGGTAATTCTCTCCGAATCCGCTTCCCTAAGGTCAGTATTACTGATGGCGTACTTACGCTAAGAGACTCTACACATGAACGACTGGATTCTACTTTCTCAAACAGAATCAATTTCCAGAATCTACATGTTTCTAATCTGCAGGCAGATGCTTCTCTCACCCTCTATCATGGAAAGAAATGGGCTACAGAGATCAGAAGCCTAAGTCTGTTTGAGGATTGTAGTAAGTTTCAGGTAGAAAAGCTGGCGGCCAACGTACAGGTGGATTCACTACGAGGTGATCCCTTTGTATCTGTGGAGAACCTCATTCTTCAGGCAGAAGGAAGCAGATTGAATCTGGATGTATACTTTCCTAAAACCACTTTCGGAAGCATATTCGCTGAGGATGGAAGTCCTGGGTTTGTTACGTTGAGAAACTCCAATATCAGGTTTGAGACCATTTCCTACTTTCTCAAGAAACCGTTGGAACTAGCCGGGACCGTAAATGCCAGCGGGAATATCAGAGGAAACCTTAAGAAGCTGGAAAGCTCTAACCTTAGGTTGGCATACCAGGACAGTACCCGACTGAATGCTGCCATTACTCTGGAAAATGTCATAGAGACAGACTTGTTGGACATGGATATTAAGGTCCAGTCTTCCAAAGTCAGTTTGGAAGAAATAGATAGCCTGCTCACCAATGTAGAGTTTCCGCAAGGCTTGTATGATATGGGGACCTTGGGACTCAATGCTAACTTCCTGGGAAGATATTATGACTTCACAGTAGGAGCTAACATCAATTCTCCAAAGGGAAATCTGGCGGGGACTGTCAGCATGTTCTTTCCGCAGAATGACTCAGCCAATACCTATTCCGGTAGTTTTAGCACCTCCAACTTTAACCTAAATACCCTCCTCGGATTAGAGGGGAACATCTCCGACCGACTGAATGCACGATTCGCAGTCAATGGACAGGGCTATAACATAGATGAACTGACAGGTACTTATGAGATGTGGGCTGGCAATTCGAACATATTGGGTTCAGTCATTGATTCCAGTCATATTTTTCTGACAGCACTGGACAAGGAGCTGAATAGCAATATAGACGTATGGGACCGACAAGGAATAGCCCATAGTACTTTTAATTGGAACCTGAAAGAAAGCATTCCACATTTTAAGCTGAAAGGCCAGCTCCAAAATATGGACCTGAAACAGTTTGGGGTAAGCGAGAAGCCTATATGGATAGATACCGAGTACGACATAGATACGCAGGGAGAAAGTCCAGCCGAATGGATAGGGAAATTCGACTTCAGTCAGTTTTCCGTCTATAATCCCCTTACCAACAGGCGCACACCCGGACAGTCGTGGCAGTTGAGGGCAGATACGACCAATGGCTATCGGACACTCAAGCTGGACAGTGAAATAGCCAAGGTAGATGTGGGCGGTGCTTTCAACTATGAGCAGGCCATTGACAGGGTAAGTCGACTCGTTCAGGAAACCCGATTGTACTTTAGTAATTCAGATAGCTTACTGGATGCTTATTATGCGAAAAAGCGGCCCGACTCCTCAGCGGTAAGTTTCAGTCTAAACGCTCAGATTTTAGCGGGTATTAATCCTCTTATGGAAGTACTGAATGTACCTGTGAATATTTCCAGTGGAGCAGAAGTTTCTTCTAACCTGGATTTCTCCACTACCCATTTAGCCGATCTGAACATTAGGGCAGACTCCATCAGTTACGAAGGCCAAACCTACGTGAACCCCAGCAGTAGTTTGCTACTGGCCAAGTTTCCTGATAGTACAGAAGTAGAAATGGCCGGAGACATAAATGCTGATACCCTCCATTTAGGCCAGAATGTAAAGCTCGAAGACGTAGCCCTGAGTTTGGATGGTAAAGGGAGTTCCATCGAAAGTTTTTTGTTTGCCCAACAGAAGGAGCTGGATAACCGTCTGCAGATCAACCTCATTAGTACCTTCTTTGATGATGGGAGAATAGATTCCAATATGGATTCCATCAGTTCCTACCTGGTAGTCAATAGAGATACGTTCTCCGTAGGAAGGGATAACCGCTTTTCCTTCTTCGATAAAAGACTGGAAGTGGAGAATTTTGCCCTACGGCATTTAGATAGATCAGTACTCGTTTACGGAGCTATTTCTCCTTCTCCTGACGACTTTCTGGAAGCTGAATTTCTCAAGCTGGAGCTTACGCCCATCAGCGAGATTTTTGATATAGATCATACCATTCTCGGGCAGGTAAATACGTCTATTATTTTCTCTTCTCTCCTGGACAAACCCTATGTGTATGGTAAAGGGAGTATACTGGATTTTCGCATAGATGGCTATCAGTATGGAGACATCCGATTTACTACGGATTGGAAGGATCAAACCAAGGAGCTTTACCTGGATGCCAAGGTCATACAGGAAGGAGAAGCTACCCTGAATCTGTTGGGGTATTACAGACCTGAGAATGAGGCATCAGAATTAGCCTTCAGGGTACTTACTCAGAATCCCTTTCCCCTGGCGTATATAACCCCATTGGTGGATGGACAGCTGTATGATCTTTCCGGGGATGTGGCCCTTGAGTCTTTCACCATACAAGGGCACCCAAATGATCCTATCATTTCTGGGACAGGACATTTTGAGAATGCCCGCTTTGGGATAGATTACTTCAAGACGGAGTACTCCTTTAACGCCAGTATAGAATTTGACAGGGACCGAATTACCTTTCCCCGAATTAAGCTGACAGATAAGTACAATCGTACGGCGGATCTATATGGCGTAGTCAAGCACAGTGGCCTAAAAGAATGGCAATTCAACCTGGAACTGGATAGGGTAAGGGACTTCCTCATCATGGACACCCAAAAGGAGGATAATGACCTCTTCTACGGAAAGATCTATATCAAAAACGGGATTGCTTCCATCACGGGCGACCTGGAGAAACTAGACATACAGGCCTATGTGATGTCTGGCACCAACAGTATTCTCAAAATCCCGGTCTCAGATTCGGATGAGATTGACAGGCCGGACTTCATCCAGTTTGTAGGAGGAGAAGAGATAGAGGAAATCCAGAGAAGTACGGGCTTGCAAGGTTTCCAACTTAACCTGACGGTAGCAGCCACTCAGGATGCCCAGGTAGACCTCATCTTTGATGAAAAGGTTGGAGACATCATTAGGGGTAGAGGAAATGGAACCATCAACCTAAACATAGATAAGAACGGTGAATTCCTGATGTTTGGGAATTATGAGATTGATGAGGGAGAATATTTATTCACCTCCCAAAATATCATCAATAAGAAGTTTGACCTTAAGCAGGGCGGAACCGTTACCTGGTCGGGAGATCCTTATGATGCCGTGCTTGACTTATATGCGGCTTATTCCGTGAGTGCTGATATCAAGGAACTCATACAGTCGGAGAATTCCCTTAGGGTGCCGGTAAATGTACTCATGCACTTACAGGGATCTCTGATGCAGCCCGAAATTCAACTTTCGCTGGAACTACCTAACCTCACTAATCAGGAAGCCACACAGATTATTTCTTACATCAAGACCATACAGTATGATGAGCAGGAACTGAACAAGCAGGTATTCAGCTTAATGGTCTTTAACCGCTTCGCACCTATAGGTGGCTCTCTGGGCTCTGAACTGACCAACACAGGCGTAACTACCTCTGTTTCAGAACTCATCTCTAACCAGCTCAATTACTGGCTCTCTCAGGCTATTAATGATAAGTTGAGCGTAAACATCAATACCAACAACTTTCAGGATGTCAATCTGCTGGTGTCTGCCAAACTCTTTAACGATAGGGTCCGCATAGAAAGGGATGGTGCCATTGTGAATACGGAACGCTCTAATGCTACCTTGGGGAATATCAGTGTCATCATCAAACTCTTGCCATCTGAGAAACGAGTGTTAGATCCGGGAGAACGACCTGGTGAACTGGTACTGGAAGTATTCAACCGGGA
>JBCDBC010000107.1:0-9427 GCA_039184535.1 Bacteroidota bacterium
AAGTAGCTGTAGTTCCATAGTCCTATGCCTTCTTTTTCCCTATTAGAGGGATAAGAGGTCTGCTAATGTACTGATCAAAAGAAAAAAAACCACCTCTTTGGATATGATTTTCAGCCAGTTCACTGTTTTTTATCAGTTTCTGATAAATTTCAATTGGCGGGAACGTTTCCGATTATTAGTTCGATATTCCTTCGGCCAGTTCATACTCATCAAACCTCCTTTTCCTGAATGGTCTTTAGGCCCACAACAGGTTATATCTTGGATAAAAAAAGCTTGAAATAGATTCATACCTCAAATATTTTCATGATCGGAATTTATCCACCCACCTCAGCCTTTAGTTTATTCCATACTTTCTGCTCACACTGATTGTTGCCTTTTGGCACAAGCAATACTCCTTGGATTACCCCTGTACCTAGAGATCTTTTGTTTGAAATCAATCAGCTATACCATGAAACAAATTTATTGTTCTCATTCATTTTTACAGCTTTCCGGAAAGCATAAAATCCGGTTCATTACCCAGATAACTTTCTTACTACTCATATCCTTATGTTCTGTCAGTTCTCTCACGGGACAAGTAAGAATAGTAGGAATGTCAGACAATGATGCGGGCGCTATATACTCTATGGACTCCAGTAGTGCAGCAGTACAAACCTGGATTAACCTGAATGAATTTAATCTACCCTCTAGTCCAAGAGGAACCCTGGTAGGGGCCAATGGAAAATTCTGGGGAGTAGCCAGAAACGGTGGTCAGTTTGGAAAAGGTTGTTTATTTAACATGAATCCAGATGGTTCTGGACTCCAAGTACTCTACAGTTTCGGTAGTGATGATGGCCTTAGCCCAGAAGCTGGGCTTATCCTGCATGAAGGGAAGTTATGGGGAACTACTCCTCTGGGTGGAGTTAATAACTTCGGGGTGATCTATAACTGGAACATTACCACAGGGACCTATACTAAGGTTCATGACTTTGATGGAACCCAGGGTGCTAATCCAAGATCTCCCTTGGAAGTAATCGGTAATAAGCTATGGGGCAATACGAATGCCGGAGGAACAAATAACCTGGGAACCATATTCACCATAAATGATGATGAGAATGGCTTTACCATGGTTCATTCATTTAGTGGGGGAGATGGCCAAAATCCCATTAATGTTAACCTCATCGAAATCAATGGAAAGGTTTGGGGCTCCACTGACCAGGGAGGCGATTTAAGTCCAGGGGTCATATTCAGCATTGATACAACCACTATGGCCTTTACCAAAGAATATGAATTCGATGCTAGCGGTGATGATGAGTGGTGGGAGCCCTATGGTAGTTTAACCTTCAGTAATGGGAAGATTTGGGGTACTGCCAGAGGAGGAGGAGCTAATGGATATGGGGTCATTTTCAATATTAACCCAGATGGTTCTGGGCTTACTGAAATACATGACTTTGTGATCAGCAATGGAGAAGAAGCTAACGGCGGCTTAATAGAAGCTGAAGGAAAACTATGGGGAATGACCCAGGAAGGCGGAGAGTTTGGAGATGGAATAGTATTCTCCATAGATACTAGCGGGACTAATTTCACCAAGGTACTAGATCTGTCAGGGAGTTCTTTCGGTAGATTCTCTTCTAATACTCTGGCTGTCTTGGATGATAGAGTCTATGGTATGACCCAGATTGCGGGTTTGTACAATCAGGGAACCATTTTTAAGGTAAATCCTCTAAACAACCAATCCGAACTGGTAAAGGCACTGAACAGAAATAGCCTAGCCTATGACTTTGATAGTAGTCTGGTGGATGCTTATGGCAAACTTTGGGGGATCAGTAAAGAAGGAGGCCCCAGCAATGCCGGGAATATATTCTCCATAGATCGAGATGGAGCTAACTTTACCGTCGTCCATAACTTTGAGCTATCTGAAGGTCCTAACAGTCCGCTTGGATCCCTAACGGCTGCATTCGGTAGACTATGGGGAGTGACAGAGTTAGGTGGCACCTATGATGGGGGGGTACTATTCTCTCTAGATGCCCAAGGAGGTGATTTCACTGTCCACCATGAGTTTGGTCAGTTCCCTGATGGGGTAACACCTAATTATGATCTCTTAGTAAGAAATGGCCAAATCTTCGGGACTACCTCTGAAGGAGGAGCTAATCTGGCAGGAACCATTTTCCGTGTCAATGCAGATGGGGCTGGATATATACAGCTAGCAGCATTTGATTTTGACAATGGTGCTTTCCCTACAGGAGGCCTAATAGAAGTGAATGGAAAACTATGGGGGGTAACTGAAGAAGGAGGGGTAGATGAGAATGGAAATATCTTCACCATTAACTATGATGGTAGTGAATTGACCACTGTTTATGAGTTCCAAGATACGGGAGATGGATTCTTTCCAAGACCTACTTTGGTAGCTTATGGTGATAAGGTATACGGTAGCACTCAGGGGAGTGAGCTTTCTACTGCTACCGGTCAATCTCTTTTTTCAGTTAATGCTGATGGAACGGGTTTTCAGTTGGTACAGGAGCTTACCGCCAATTCTACTACCACAGGCTTTGGAACCAGAGGAAGGCTTCTTGCTGCTGAAGGAAAGCTTTGGGGCGTAAATAGCTATGGTGGTGTAAATGGACATGGAACCATCTTTAGCATAGATACGGCTACACAGGCTGTAGCAGTAGCGCATAGCTTTGACAATGCTATAGATGCTGAGCTTCCATTAGGTGGACTCACCCTATACGCAGGAAAACTGTGGGGACAGACTCAAAAGGGAGGTGGTAACAGCCGGGGAATTGTGTTTAGCATAGCAACTGATGGAAGTGATTTCCAGAAGGAAAGAGATGTATCTTTTGATGGTTTTGGTGGAGATCCAGCTAACATTCCACTCCTGGTATTGAAGAATCTGGCCGCTATACAAGTGGATACTGCTTCATACACTTATGGTGATCCTGGATTTGTTTTCAGCGTTCTTTCTGATGAAGATCGCAGCTATGATTTTGCCTCTTCTGAGACAGATGTCCTAATCCTGGACGGAGATTCTGCCATCATCACGGGAGCAGGTACCACCGTAGTTTCTACCTTCCATTCTGAAACCGAAACCTATAAGGCTGACAGCCTGAAGGAAACCATCACCATTGCTAAGGCACCCCTAACTATTTCTGCTGGCGATCTGACAAGGCCGTACAATGAGGAAAATCCCGAATTTACCTTCGCATATGAAGGCTTTGTATATGATGAGGATAGTACTGTGCTGAATGCCTCTCCTCTGGGAAGTACCTCTGCAACAATTGATAGTGATGTAGGCACATATGCCATTACGGTAAGTGGAGCATCATCAGATAACTACAATATCAGTTATACAGGTGGATTTCTGACCATTGTGCAAGCTAACCAGACTATCACCTTTGATTCACTGGAGAATAGAATCATAGGACAGTCAGATGCGACCTTCACTTTGTCCGCAACTACTACTTCAGGACTTGACATAACCTACCAGTCTTCTAATGATTCTGTGATTTCTATTAACGGAAATGAAGTTACTGTACTGGCCGCCGGTACCGCTGAAATCACAGCCAGTCAGGCTGGGAATAGTAACTACCTAGCTGCAGATGATGTGGTAAGAACCCTGGTAGTAGAAGAATCTACCACCACAAGCCTGGAGGAAGATGTACTGGATATTTCCGGAGCCATCTATCCTAATCCCGTAACCAGACAGTTCCAGATCAATACCGACTTCAACTTCACGGATGTAACGCTCTATGATATTGAGGGGAGAGTGGTAAAGAGATTTGGGAAGCAGAATGAGTATTTCGTAGGTAACCTCACCGCAGGAACTTACTTGATAGAACTGAGAAATAGTCAGCAGCTGAAGAGAGGAAGATTAATTGTGAGATAAGGCTAGGAAGAAAGGATACCTGGTAAAAAGGGTATCCTTTCTTTTTACTTATCAAGCTCATACTCCTTGCCTCAATTAATTCAGTCGGTTTATCCACCTCCTGTTATTCAAACACGACAAATTAATTCCACTAATCTAATTTAAATGAAGAAGATAGTCGACAAATTCAGGGCTTCATTTGCCTTGTTTAACCTACGATGGCTCATTGTATTAAGCATGGGAGTTAGCTTCCTTTTCATTGGGCATATAAACGGGCTTTACGCACAGCCAAAGCTATTAGGCATTTCATCAGGTAATGGAAGTGTGTATGCTATAGACCCTGAAACTGAAGAAACAGAGGAATGGGTGAGTTTGGGAGCTCTTCAAAATCCAGGAGGATTTAGGCTTGATGGCTCATTGACATTGGCAGAAAGCGAGCTCTTTGGATATACCAAAAGTGGAGGTCAATTCGGAAGGGGAGTACTGTACAGTGTTAACCTGGATGGAACTAATTTCCAGGTCAAAGCCCAATTTCCCTCTACGGCCAGTGGGGATAAGTCTAACCTAGTTTACCAAGATGGTAAGTTATGGGGCACGACCAATCCATTAAATCAAGGGTTTTTGTACTACTTCGACCCACTTAATGATAGCATAGTTATCACTACTAACTTTGTAGACAGCACAGGCAGGGACCCCATTAGCCAATTGACCGTTCACGACGGCAAATTCTGGGGAATTGCAAGATTTGGTGGAGAATTCAGTAAAGGAACCATTTTCTCAGTGAATACTGATGGAACTAACCTTCAGGCAGTCCATCATTTTTCAGAAGTGTCAGCCAGTGGAATGGAGAATATTTCCCTTGCCGTTTTAGATGGAAAACTTTGGGGAACACATAGATGGGGAGGAACTGACTCCAGAGGTTTTATATTTAGCTTTGATATAAGCGCTGGAGAATTTAAGGTTGAGCATAATATATTAACCACTGAAGCAGCTACTTATCCTGACTATGGCTTAGTAGTGTATCAGGATAAGCTTTGGGGAATATTAGGCTCGGGGGGTGATTTTAATAGTGGAGCGCTCTATTACATAGATCCAGCTATTCCAGATTTCTCTCCTAACCTGACAATCTCCTTTGGTGCAGTAGCGGGTAGCAGATTGAATGACCTTCCCATTGTGGTGGAAGCCCCAGGTGTTGGAGAGGTTTTATCTGGGATTACCAAAAATGGGGGAGAAAATGGCCGAGGAACTATATTTTTCACTGATCCGCTAGAAAATTTGTTTGTATACGCCAGCCTTGATAATGAGGACTTAAAAGATGCCGCTGGGGGATTAACTTATGCTAATGGTAAGCTGTACAGTATGCAGACAGCCGGTGGAGCTACGGACAGAGGGGGACTATTATCCTTGAACCAAATCTCTAATGAAATTGAAACTTTATATGAGGCCCCAATAGAAAGCCCTTCAGGTGTTTTCATTAATTCTGACCTCTTTGCCACTTCCAATGGATTTTACATAGGGGAGTGTAATGCAGGTGGAAGAGATAATAACGGCACCATTTTTAGCATAGATAGAGAAGGGGAAAATTTCAAGGTTCTTTACGACTTTCCTGATGATTCTGTGGGGGTACAACCTCGGAAAATCATGGAAGAAAATGGAAGGATATTTGGTATTACTGGTACTGGAGGTAATAATGATGAAGGGGTAATATTCACTGTGGATGCCGCTGGACAGTTTGGTATAGTCCATCACTTTGAGGGCGACGTAACCGGTCGATTCCCAGAGGAGATAGTCGTATTTAACGGAAGAATCTGGGGATATACTTCATCTGGCGGACCAAATTCTGTTGGGGTACTTTTTTCTTTTGCAGAAGACGGTACTGATTTTAAAGTAGAGCATGCCTTTGGGAGTACTTTAGCTGACGGAGAAAGACCTGAGGGAGATCTTACCATAGTAGGAGAAAACCTTATGGGTACTACCAGAAGTGGAGGAGATGATGATGAGGGAACCCTCTATATGGTAAATGCTCAAAACACTTATCAGAAGATTTACGACTATATTGGGGAGCTTGATCTGAATGAAAATGTAAAAGTAAGGTACACTGAGGACAAAGCTTGGGGGCTTACTGATATAGATGCTACTGATGGTTTTGAAGAAGAGTATGTGCTTTACTCCATAGACTTAACTACCTACGAGTTTACAACGGAAGTAAACTGGCAATTTCCTGAAGTAGACGGAGAAGAACCAGATATAGATCCAAAATCCCTGTTCATTTACAATGGAGCAGTTTGGGGGGTCTTCCTAGATGATGAAATTTTAGTCCATAATTTCTTGTGGAAATATGATCCTGCTACTTCTACTGTAGATACGCTACATGTATTTGATGATGAGATTCAGGGCCTAGAACCTCAATCTGAGCTGATTGAATTTAAGGGCAAGCTTTGGGGCCAAACGGAAGAGGGAGGCCTATATGATGATGGGATTATTTACCAAATAAATGAAGACGGCACCGACTTCAGGAAAGTAGCTGATTTTGGGCCTGATCTGGCAGGTAATAATCCGGAAGAAATTCCTTTACTCTTAGCTAAGGGGATAGCTAGCCTAACGGCTACTATGGATTCTCTGACCTATGGAGATGACTTTCCATTACTGGAAGTGAACACGGATAGTCAGCAGGAATTTCTTTTCAGCAACTCTAATGAAAACGTTTTGGAAGTAATTGGAGACACAGTCAAAATCCTTGGCGCAGGCGCTTCAGTAGTATCTACCTTTCATGCGGAAACCGACTACTACTTTGCAGATAGCCTCTCATTGGAGATAGCCATTGCAAAGGCTCCTCTTACCATTAGTGTAGATAGTATCAGCAGGATGTATAATGAGCCTAATAGCGTGCTGAGTCCTAAGTATGAAGGCTTTGTTTATGAGGAGGATGAAAGTGTATTGAGTGCGCAACCCCAAATCAGTACGGAGGCTACGCAAGAAAGTGAGGTAGGTACCTATGATATCAGTGTGAGTGGAACCACAGCTGATAATTATGAGATTACTCACAAAAATGGGGTCCTACTCATTATACCCGCTACCCAGCTCATCACTTTTGATAGCTTGAATGTGAAATTCCTGGATAGTGAAGACTTTGCCTTAGCGGCTACAGCTTCTTCTGGGCTGGATGTATCTTATGAACTATCTAATGATTCTGTAGTCAGCATTACTGATGGTCTGGCAAGTATACTAGGCCCAGGCACAGTAGAAATCACCGCTAAGCAGTCTGGAACCAACAACTACCAGGCTGCAGAAGAAGTAACTCGTACCCTCACAGTTCAGGCTTTCACTACTAGTCTAGAAGCTTCATTGGACTTGGAAGGAGCTATTTATCCGAATCCAACAAATAACCAATTCCAGGTTGAAACCGACTTCAATTATACGGATGTGACGCTCTATGATTTAGAAGGTAGGGTGGTGAAAAGATTCTCTAAACAGAATGAGTACTTTGTAGGAAACCTGACTTCAGGTACTTATCTGGTAGAGCTGAGAAATAGTCAGCAGATCAAAAGAGGAAGATTAATTGTGAGATAAGACTAGGAAGAAAGGATACCTGGTAAAAAGGGTATCCTTTCTTTTTACTTATCAAGCTCATACTCCTTGGCTCAACTAATTCAGTCAGTCTATCCGCCTCCTGTTGTTCGAACACGACAACTTAATTCCACTAATCTAATTTAAATGAAGAAGAAGATCGTCGACAAATTCAGAGCTTTATTTGCCTTGTTCAAGCTAGGATGGCTGATGGTCCTAAGTCTGGGCTTGTGTTTCCTTTACACCATAAACCCTCATGAGCTTTATGCACAGCCTAAGCTAGTGGGTGTCTCTTCAGGTCCTGGAAGCGTCTTTACCATAGAACCAGATTCAGAAAAGCCCGGAGAGTGGGTTAATTTTGGGACACTCATGAATCCAGGAGGCTCCGGGACAACTGGAGAGTTAACTTTTGCTGAAGGAGAATTGTATGGAATGACTAAAAGTGGTGGAAGCTTCAATAGGGGGGTCATTTACAAGATAGATCTGGATGGAACAAACTTACAGACCGTAGCCCCATTTCCGATCGAATTAAGGGGCTCCAAGTCCCACCAGTTTTACCTTGATGGCAAATTATGGGGGACAGATAATGCATTTAATAAAGGCACACTATACTACCTGGATCTTCAGGATGAAAGCATCAATATGGTTGCCAATTTTACTGACAGTACGGGTTTAGATCCTGTTAGTCAATTGACTTTATATGATGACAAGTTTTGGGGGATTACTCGCCGGGGAGGACGGTCTAATAAGGGAACCATTTATTCTGTCAACTCAGATGGAACTGACTTACAAGCTGTCTATCATTTCTCAGAGGTAGAAGGATCGGGAATGGGGGGAATTACCCTATCAGTATATGATGGAAAAATGTGGGGAACCAGTAGTTCGGGAGGAACTAACTCTAGTGGGTTTATATTCACTTATGAACTTAGTTCGGAAGAATTCTCCATAGAACATAATTTCTCTCCATCAGATGTGGGGTATTCCCCTGATTACGGATTAGTCTTATATAATGATAGGCTTTGGGGAATAATGAAATCAGGTGGACAGTCAACGGTTGGAGGTGTTTATTCTATAGATCCTACAGATACAGTTCATTCTCCTAAGCTGGAACACAGTTTTGGGGTAGAAGCAGGATTCGATCCAAATGCTGGACTCTTGGTAGGGAATATGCCTCAACGGGGAGAATGTCTGTTCGGTATTACTGCTGAGGGAGGTGATCATTGGAAAGGGACCATATTTATCATGGACCCTGATGATGGGTTTATACAGACTACAAGTTTAGGAAGTGAAGATTTCGGCTCTCCTACTGCTGGTCTGACCCTGGCCAACGATAAGCTGTATAGTATGCAGCAAAGTTTAGGAGCAGGTTTCAGAGGGGGGCTATTAGCATTGAACCTAACGAATATTCAAACGGAAAGGGTCTACACTTCTCCCAGAGAAGACCTTTTTGGTAAATCCATTAATACTGAGCTTTTCGTTACCTCCACAGGACATTTCATTGGAGTCTGTAGTGAAGGCGGAAAAGTTGGGAATGGAACCATCTTTAGCATAGATAGAGAAGGTAAAAACTTCACTGTTTTATATGACTTCCCGGAAGAATCAGCAGGAGGAATTTTGCCTAAGGAAATCATTGAGCATAAGGGAAGGATATTTGGAGTCGCTTTTAATGGCGGGAATAATGATGATGGAGTGATATTCTCTGTGGATGCTAGTGGGCAGTTTAGCGTAGTTCATCATTTTGAACGTGAGGCTAACGGACATTTCCCAGAATTACTCACTCCCTTTAACGGAAGAATTTGGGGATATACAAATTCAGGCGGTCCTAATTCAGAAGGAGTCCTATATTCTTTGGCTGAAGATGGAACTGACTTTAAAGTAGAGCACGCTTTTGGGGGTTCTGCTGGTGATGGAGAAAGACCTCAAGGAGATCTCACTATAGTAGGAGAAAATCTCATGGGTACCACAAGAGACGGGGGAAATGATGGTCAGGGAACCTTATATATGATAGATGCTCAGAAC
>JBCDBC010000108.1:0-9425 GCA_039184535.1 Bacteroidota bacterium
AGAAACTTATCCATATAGTAAAGGTAAAAAAATACTTGCACGTTTATCCGCTTGTCTCACACGATTGCTCATTTGCTATGTAGAAAAGACAGCTAAACAAGTATTTTCAAGTCTTTCCACTAAATGCCTACATATGAAAAAGATATTCTATTCTCTCATTCTTCTGCTATTACTTTCCGGTATTTTTACTTCTTGCCGACCCTATGAAGAAGGTCCTATTCTCAGTTTGAAAACGCGGACCACCAGACTGGTAGGAGCCTGGCGTGTGGATACAGGTCCTTTTCTAAACGGCATTCCCAATGATGCTGAAGAGGTACTCTTTCTCTTTGAGAGAGATAATGACTTTAGTCTTACCTATAAGTATGACCTGGAAGCTACCTCATGGAACGGCAGTTGGGATTGGGCAAGTGGGACAGAAGAACTCATCATCAGAATTTTTGACACTAATGAGCGCTATGAGTTTGCTATTCTGAAGCTTAGCAACAAAGAAATGCGTCTGATAGACCTCTATGACGACAGCTTCCACCAATTCAGAAAGCAATAAAGCTGTAAGGCTCTGAGGATTTGCTTAATATTGTCTTAGATAAGTACATCTAAGATAATTATGGAGAAATTCGAAGGTAAAGTCTGTTTGATAACCGGAGCTGGTTCCGGTATAGGGAGAGCTGCTTCCCTTGCATTCGCTAAACATGCTGCCCACGTCATTGTAACTGATGTGGCCATAGAAGGGGGAAAAGAAACTGTAGAGATGATAGAGAGAGTTGGAGGAAAGGCAGAATTCATAAGGGTAAATGTGTCAAAGTCTGCTGAGGTAGACCAGATGGTGGAGAAGGTGGTCAAAAAATATGGCAAACTGGACATAGCCATCAATAATGCTGGAATAGGAGGCCCCTGGGGCAGATTATCTGATATTACCTTCGCTGACTGGGACCAGCTGATGGATATAAACCTCTCAGGAGTATTCTACTGCATGAAAGCAGAATTGACCGCCATGGCCGAAATGAAGACAGGAGTCATTATCAATGTGTCTTCTATAGCCGGACTCAGAGGACTGGCTCATAGCTCTGCCTACAGTGCCAGTAAGCACGCTGTGATAGGCCTTACGAAATCTGCTGCACTTGAGTATGCTCGTGCCAACATCCGGATTAATGCAGTGTGTCCCGCCTTTACTAGATCTCCGCTTTTTGATAAGATGTTTGAGATAGATCCCTCTTACCAAGAAAAATTACTAAGAAATATACCCATGCGCAGATATGGTCAACCAGATGATATAGCTGATGCCATGGTTTGGCTGGCTTCTGATGATGCCTCATTTGTTACGGGGCAATGTTTACCTCTGGATGGAGGGATGACTGCCGGATAGAAGTATTTTATGATGTAAAATTTACAAGTCTTTTGAAAAGACTTTTTTTGTCAATTGTACGTAATTTGAAGATACTTTCATTTTTTCTTCAAAGCCTTCATGAAAAGAATCAAGAATTGGTTCATTCAGCGTACATTGGACTCATGCATAGATGAGGAAGACGAACTACACGTTCATCTACTCTTTAATCTTGCCATAGGGTACTTCATCTTTACCTTAGTTTGTATCCCTGTTTTGTACCTTATAGATAGCTTCTGGCTGAATATTGGGGTACTAACAGTGAATGTTTTTTTAATCCAATGCCTGATCCTATTTAGGATAGGAACTTCCGTCAAGGTTATCACCCTAGTCCAGTGTGGGGCTTTATTTATCATTTCTGCTTTCATTCTGATCTCCATGGGTGGGAACTTTAGTTCCACCGCGCTGCTTTTTGCCATTCATGCTGTCTTACTGGCCTCTCTGATTCTGGGTAGAATATGGGGAATAGTGAATATTGTTCTCACATTCTTGATCATAAGCGCTTTTGGAGTCGCTAGGGTCTTAGGGGTTCCCTTTCCTAAGATGAACATTAGCCAGGAGGTTTATGAAGGCATTACCTTAACTACCTCTACTGGCTGTTTAATTATCCTTGCCTACATAGTATCCATTTATTTGCAGGCTAAAGGTAAACTGGAGAAAAATCTGTTTCAGGCTTATAAAGGGCATGAGTCTTTAAGTGATCAGCTTTTTAGAAGGAGCCGTGAACTAAAGCAGGCCTTACTTCAGACTACAGAAGCCAATGACCAACTGGTGGAGAGCCAGTTGATGCTGACAGCTTTAGTGTCATCCCTGGATGACATTGTCCTTCAGGTAAATGAAGAGAAGTACCTCATAAATGCCTGGATTTCAAAGGATGCCTATCTTATCCTGCCTCAGAAAGATCTTATAGGTAAGAAGTTGATAGACTTGCTGGACACCAGCATAGGACTAAGGTTTGAGAAAGCCATAGATCAAGTTCTGGCCTCCTTTAAGGTAGAAACCATAGAGTTTTTAAGCCCCATTCAGGGTGTATGGTTCTCAGCTAAAATAGTCCCTATCATGGAGCATCAAAGTCAGACCAGATTTGTATCCATCCTCTTCCAAAACATCAACCAGAAAAAGCGGGCAGAGGAAGCCTTAAAAGCGTATAAAAATCTATTTGATGTATCCCTGGATCCGGTTTGTATCATGACCTATGATGGCGTATTTAAACTGGTCAATCCGGCATTTTCCAGAATTCTGGGACATGAAGAGGATACTTACCTGAATAAGCCCTTAATCAATTTTGTTCACCCGGATGATATTCCTGTCCTATACGAAGCCAGGAAAAGAGTTAAATTCAAAAAGGTTAATGTAGATGAACTGGAGCTTAGGTTTAAAAATAAGGAAGGGGATTACATGACCTTTCTTTGGAGTTCAAATGTAGATAGAGAGAATGACCTATTATACTGTATAGCCAAGGATATCACCCAGCAAAAGCTTGATGGAGAAAGAATAAGAGAATCTGAGAAGCTACTTAGAGAGGCCCAGGAGACAGCTAAAATGGGTAGCTGGACCAGTGATGTAGCTAAAAAAACGATCACTTGGTCAAAACAAACCTATAAAATTTATGGAGTAGATGAAGACTTCGAGCCTAGTTCTATGAAGTCCAAAATGTTTTATGATGATGAGTCCTTAGAAAAGTATAATGAGCTATGGAAGATTGGGTTGGAGGATGATGTTTCCTTTGATGAAGTGCTGGGGATTACTACTCCTAAAGGTGAGCACAAGTGGGTTCGTATCATTGGTAAGCCCTATTACTCCAAGGAGAAAGGCAAAATTTACATGGGGACCATTCAGGATATTACCAAGGAAAGAAATGCTGCTCTGGAATTAGAGAACGCTAAGGTAGAAGCAGAGAAAGCTACCTTGGCAAAGACACAGTTTCTATCCACCATGAGCCATGAGATTCGTACGCCTATGAATGCAGTGATTGGCTTGACCCACCTACTACTGCAGGAAAATCCCCGCCAAGACCAACTTGATAATCTCCAGACATTAAAGTTTTCTGCTGAGAATTTACTGTCTCTCATCAATGATATACTGGACTTCAGTAAGATAGAAGCTGGAAAGATAGAGTTTGAGAAAATCTCCTTTAAGCTGATAGACTTGGTAAATTCTATCAAGCATTCCATGCAGTATAAAGCTGAGGAAAAAGGTATCAAACTGAAGCTGGAGGTAGATGAAAGTATACCTGCTAATGTAAAGGGAGACCCTACCAGACTGGCACAAGTCCTCAATAATCTGGTCTCGAATGCAGTCAAGTTTACCAGCAAAGGATATGTGAAAATGTCCATCAGGAACCTGGGACAGAAAGGAGATCGGATTAAGCTGAGATTCTCTGTAAAGGATACAGGTATAGGCATTCCTGAGAAAAAGTTGAATTCTATTTTCGAAAGTTTCTCTCAGGCCAGCTCATCCACTACACGTGAGTATGGAGGAACAGGTCTGGGATTAGCTATCACCAAAAAGTTACTGGAACTCTGCGGTAGTACCATTGAAGTAAAAAGTAAAGAGAATGTAGGGACGGAGTTTGCATTCGACCTAACAATGGGACTTCCTGATGCATCAGAGAAAGTGGCGAAAACCTACGTTACGGAGGATCTCTCAGAGCAGAACTGGCAAGGGAATATACTTCTGGCTGAAGATAATAAGGTGAATGTGAAAATTGCCTGTAAGTTTCTCAAGAAATGGGGACTTAAGGTAGATGTAGCTGAAAATGGACTGATAGCTGTGGAATTAGCCAAGGATAAGAAGTATGACTTGGTTTTGATGGACTTACAAATGCCTGTCATGGATGGGTATGAAGCTACTAAGCGCATCAGGGAGATGTACCCAGACATCCCCATTATAGCCTTGACTGCCTCAGCTTTACTGGAGGTAAAAGCGGAGGCTATTGCTGCAGGTATGAGTGATTATGCATCCAAGCCCTTTAACCCTACTGAACTCAGGAAGAAAATCAACCAGTTTCTGGCCAGTGAAAGCCTGGTGAACCAGCCTTCTTAGGTTACTGTAGATAGAGGTTGGGATTTCGACTAAATGGGTCTTAAAGCAAAGAAGCTACGGGGTTAAACCCGCAGCTTCTTTGCTTTACACATGTTACGATTCATCCCTACTTGGAAGAGCCCAGCTTCACTCCAATAGAAGCATAAAAGCTACGAATGGTAGCAGGTAGGATTCCTGGTCCTGGGTAACCTTCTGCTCTTCTGGTAAAGTACTCTTCATTGGTAAAGTTATTAGCGCCTAAGGAGACCTTAAAACGCTGGAGCTGATAATCTACCGAGAAATCCATCACAGTATAGGCCGGAATGATGCCTGTCAATGCGTTGGGGTTGAAGGTAGAGTTGGTTGCGTCAGAGAACTGCTCACTTAGGTGAGATATCTGAAGCGTCATTTTCAGGTTTTTCCATCTGTAGTTAAGACCGGAACGGAGCATGACGTTAGGAACATATTCTACCTTACGACCTTCTACAGCGGTTATTTCGGAGGAGATATAGGTTGCTCGGGTGGTAGACAAGTTGAGAAAGAAAAATAGCTTGGCATAATCAGCCTGCCACTTGAATAGATCGAATAAGTCTGCCTCAGCAAATAACTCCATTCCTATATGGCGTGAATCTCCTATGTTAGTCCTGAATAAGACCGTACTCCCTGGAAGCTCGTATTGGCCAATTCTATCATTATAGCGTAGCACAAAGGCACTTACGTCTATGTTAAGCCAACTCCCAATAGTGCCTCTTAGGCCTAAATCCATATTGAATCCATTTTCGTCAGTGATCAGGCTATCAAGCTGGAAATTAGGATTCTCTACACGTAAATCACTGAAGGTAATGGAGCGGAAGTTTCTGGCGTAGTTGGTATATAAGTGGAGGTCCTCATTGAGATAGTAGCTGGCACCTATGCCGAATAGTGGCACCGTACGTCTGGTAGAGTTTTCTTCAGAATTGGTCGTGGAGGAAACGAGATTTCCCGCAAAATCAAATCGGTTGGTTTTCCAGATTCCTTCTGAATCTGTTTGAATGTAGTCTATTCTTGCTCCTGCAGTGACGCTAAGCTTTGGGCTGAGCTGAGTTAAATTCTCCAAGAAAATAGCATAGTTTCGGCTGGGAAATATATAATCAAACTCTTCCGGATCTTCTGGGTTCAAGAATCGGAAATCAGGTCCAGGACTGGGACTGGCATCTCCTTGTATTCGATCTGTTAACCCACTGTATAGGCGTGTTCCCAGGACTAGAGCTGAAGACTTATCGTCTAACTTATACCTATGAAGGAGTCGGGCTTCCATCCCTATGTTTCGGAAATCATCCCGTATGAGGGTACGATTTGCACGTGGATTATCAGGCACGCCTATCTGCTCTAGATTACCCAAAGCGTCTCTTCCTGAAATCAGGCCAAAACTCCTGACATTAAGCTGAGTATTAGAAGAGAATTTGTAGTCCATGGTAGCAGCGAACAGATTCCAGTATACACTGAACCAGTTCCTAGCTCTATTAGACATAGAAAGGTCCTGCTCACGGAATTGGCCGTCAGTCAATCCGCCTGGTTGTTGGGCTTCATAGTAGAGGTAAGAGTATTCCACTCCCAACTTTAATTTATCATTTACCTGATAACCCACTCTTCCAAAGGCGGTATGAGCATCAAAGCCGGAATTTTCTCTCCACCCATCCCCGGTTCTGTACTGGTAGTAGCCATAGTAATCTACTCGGTCTTTTCTCCCTCCTATACTTAGGAATGAGTTCAGCAAGCCAAATGATCCAACAGCCTGCTCTGCGTTTACTTCAAATATCCGGTTGGGAGCCTCTTTCAATTTGAAGTTTAGCATTCCGCCAAATTGGGTTCCGTACTGTAAGGAGGCGGCTCCCCTCACTACTTCAATCCTGTCTATGGCCTGTATAGCAGGTATGTAATAACTCTCTGGATAGCCGAGGGCATCAGCACTCATGTCATAGCCGTTTTGGCGGGTGTTAAAATTTGCGGTACGGCTGGGCCCTAACCCTCTGGCTGCTATATCCAGCTGGAGTCCTGCAAAATCACTCTCCCAGATGTTTAAACCTGGTACCTTGGCAAATACCTGCCTGGCGGTATTGGCAACTTTGTTGGCAGCAAAGTCATCCAGTACGATAACCTCATTCTTTTTGGCCTCATATATTCCGTAGCCATCTACAGACTTAAGCCGGGTGATGCCTGAAGTACGCTTTTGGGCCACTATTTCCACCTCATCCAATTCACTGGATAATTCTTCCAGGTAGAAATTGACTTCAGTATTTTGGTCTAGCTGGATGTTACTTGAAAATGATTTCATACCCAAGCTAAAGGCTTCTAGCCTGTGCATTCCTGCAGGTAGACTTACCTCAAAGTACCCGTCTACATTTGTGGTAATAAACTTATTGGAGGCCTGGATTAATACCTTGGCTTCTTCAAAGGGCTCTTTAGTATCAGCTGATAAAACCTTGCCGTACACTGTGTAGCGCTGGGCGAGTGATGAGGTCGACAGGAATACTCCTAGCAAGAAAAACAGGACTTTCTTCATTTATCTTTAGTTTCGGAGAAAGGCAGAATCCAATCCTTGGAAGACCAATTATCCGTTTTTGTTGTTAAATCCACTTCTGGGTCAATGAGCAGTTTGGCAGGTCTGGCATTTAACGTTACCCACACCTCAGCACGTACCCTCGGATCTTCCATCCCTTCCCGGGCGTAGTGATCTTTTAAGTAATGGGCATACTGTAGAATAAGATCTGGCTGCATGGCCATCTGTTTTTCTTGATGAGAATTCAGGAATTGATGATTAATAACAGATCCCTCTCTTCCATTCTCACCGTCTTTTACATAGAAGGTAGCTGTACCTGCTTTTTCCATCAGCATGACCCGCCAGGAAAAACGATATCCCTCCTCCGTCCAAAACAGGTTTCCGGGATATAAGACATATCTCCATGGAAATACCAACTGAAAAAGAAAGAATATGATTAAAAATGGGAAGACAAGTTTATGAGTTGGCTGAACTTTTGGGAGAGGAGGAACCCCATCACTAAGCTTGGGACTATTGAATAGTCCTGCAAGGAAGGCAATTACCTTTTCGTGGAAAGAAGCCGAGAAGAAAATGGGTACTCCCAGTATCATCACTATGGGGAAAACCCCTATCTGGAATAGGATGCCTGTTAGGCTATGGAAAATGACTACCGCTATGAAAGCTAACCACCTGGTCTGCTTGATCAGTAATCCGATGACAATAAAGGTATCAAACAGCATACCTATCCAACTGAAGAGGTATGCTGTGGCTTTGTATTTAAAGATGCCTCCTATGATGGGGACGCTGGTTTTGGCAGGTAGCCATATGGATAAGGGTAAGGCTCTAAAGAGCCAGTCATAGTTGAGTTTAGCCAGGCCAGCAAATACATAAACGATGGCTATTTGCAGCTTGAAAATATCAATACACCATCTGTTAACTGTTTTCTGCTGAATCCTGGGATTGCGGATCAAATCCAGTGAGAAATGCCTATTAGCTGGTACCCATATCATCAAGAAGGAGACTATACTTACGAAGTAGTAGTGATTCAGATAGTAGGTGATGTCTATCAGCTCCACATAGGAGAAACATAGGAAGAATACCGCTGCAGAGAATCTGTAAAATCCTCCGAAGATGATGCCTATGCAGGCGAGGGCCATAATGCCAAAGATTATGTACATACCCACACGAGGTAGAGGTTCTACCCAATCAAATCCGAAATAGCTGAAATGAAGGATGGGGTCTACCAGTTGGGTATCTACCCAACCCATGTACACATAACGAATAGTACTAAAAAGCATGGCCGTTCCAAAGGCCATGCGAAAAGTCACCAAAGGAGCAATCGAAATCGGTTGCTCCAGGTAATTGGTTAATCTACTATATAGCGTTTCTCTAGTAGTCAATTAAATTTGGTCTGAGATCATATTTGGATCAGATAATTTTTAGGCGAAAATTTTGAATTGAAGGTTCTGACGAGCTGATCTTTTTGAAGAATAGCGAGCTATTGTGAAGAAAATCAGCCTAGATCAGGTTCTACAAGTCGGGATTTTAAGCCATAATTAGCGTTTCAAACATGACTCTAATCGCCATCACCAGAGTTAAACGTAATGCTAATACCCAGCAGTGAACTCATTGAACTTTTAAAGTTAGCCGTATTATCCTGTAGTAGGTCCCTAAGCGTTTTTACTTCTGGAGCACCTACATTCTCGGATAAAGGGCCCTGAGGGAGCGCGGCAATAGAATTGTCAATGCCTGTGATCGCATCCTTAGTGGTAGCAATTAAGGCAGCTCCTCCTTCTACAGACTCAAGGTACTCTTCGAATCCTATGATTTGCTGGCCACTTCTGGATAGACCAAACCAGATATTCTTTGAATTTTCAAAGTGTTCTTCAACAAGATCTACAGAGATTCCACTGTAAAATGCTTCAACCAGGGTGCCGTCTACACTCTCCTGCCCAGCAGTAAGACCTGCAGGTAACTCCAATTTGAAGTTTTTCAGGTTCTCATAGTCTTTGACAAACTCATTATAATAAAGAGAAATAGAGCTCCCGGCAGAAGTTCCATCACTACTGATGAACTCTTGCAGATAAGTTGAATTCCACTCAGATACGATATTATCAAATGTAGTGGTTAATTCATCCAGGATGAGCAGTAGATAATCTTTACGGGCCTGATCAAATCCTGCTACAACTTCAGCGTCTGTAAGACCATTTCCATAAATCATGTACTCGAGGGCATAGAACCCTTTGGCATCCAGATCAAAGGTGTTAACCAGATCTACATTTCCATCCAGAATATTTCTTTCTACTTTTTCTTCACTAACAGGGAATACTCCTAGTACAGCAGCATAGGACCCTAAGGGTAATTCTGCTGGCCCAAATCCAAATGCAGAACAGTGCTGATGATCTGTAACAGCCTGAACCCAGGCAGTTCTTAAAGAAGCCAGATTCGCTTCATTTGTAGTTTGGACAAAGGTATTAGCAGCTCCATCTAAGCGGTTTACAC
>JBCDBC010000109.1:0-9383 GCA_039184535.1 Bacteroidota bacterium
GAATCAACGGCCTGATCACTGCAATGAAGGGCTATAGCTATATGGACCTTTCTCATGACAGACAGGAAGTAGATCTGCATACGGATATTTATAATACCCTCACCATTCTTAAGCATAAAATCAAGAAGAATAATATAGAGATAGAGAAGGATTTCCAGGCAGATCTCCCTAACCTATATGGTTTACCAGGAGAATTAAATCAGGTATGGACCAATATCATTGATAATTCTCTGGATGCTATGGATGAGGGAGAAGGAAAGCTAACCATCATTACCCGCCAGCAAGGGAACTGCGTCCGTGTTCAATTTATAGACACAGGAAAGGGGATCCCTCAGGAAGCTTTGTCTCATATCTTTGAGCCTTTCTTTACCACAAAAACCATAGGCCAGGGACTCGGCTTAGGGCTGGATACTGTCATGAAAGTCATTAACCAACATGAGGGGGATGTAAAAGTTTCCTCTCGTCCGGGTCATACTGAATTCAGAATTCTGATTCCCATCAAGAAATAAGCCCTTACCACTTATCCAACAAAACATTACGGAAATTTACTAATTCCTACCTCTTATAGGCTATAATTTGCATGCTTCCATAATTGCTGGTGCTAAATCAGTAATTTTTACTAATTTTCATTAAGTAAACGGTGAGAATTACGATTTTCTCCATGAACCACACGCAACATTCTACCTATGGGGGACACGGAACAGCTACAGCGCATCCTATTTGATAAGGTTAAGACTTTACTCCCTCCTCACCTATCCCTGGTAGATGAAGTATCTTTTTCTTTGGACATAAGTACAGATAGTGCCTATAGAAGAATCAGAGGTGAGAAAATTCTGGATTTAGGAGAAATTAAAAATCTATGTCAGAAATACCGAATTAGCATGGATACGCTATTTCAGGTAGCTGACAATCAGTTGATGTTTTCTCATGTAAAAGTGGATGAGGAAGTATTCAATGTGAAGGCGTATCTGGACCTAATGTTGGAAAGGGCGAGGGCTATTCATACCCATCAAGAATCGGAAATGATCGTCATCGCTAATGACATCACCATTTTTCAACTCTTACAGTTCCCGGAACTAGCCGCATTCAAACTATTCTTCTGGCAGAAATCCAGCTTGGGATTTGACAGATTTAAGGATGTGCAGTTTAGTCTTGAAGAAATAGATGAGGCTATTCTCAACCTCAGCAAGCAGATAGTTAGGGAGTACAATAAAATCAATACGATTGAAATTTTGGGGATAGATGCCATCGAAAGCTTCCTCCGCCAGATTCAATACTACCTGGAACTAGGTTATTTCAAAAGAGACAATGATGCCCTAATCATTCTGGACAAAATAGAAGAGATGGCCTCCCACTTTCGGAAGGAAGCTGAGGTGGGGTATAAGTATAACTTTGGTAGCGCCAATCCATCAGGAATGCGGGGAAATTTCACCATGTACTATAATGAGCTGTTTGTCATTGACGGTATAGTCATGGTAGATATTGGGGGACAAAAACACACCTTTATAGGCACAGGACCTTTGAACTTCATTTGGACCACTGATGAGGCGTTTTATGAAAGCAAAAAACTGTGGGCTGGCAAGCTAATGCGCTCTTCTATCCTGGTCAGTGATTTCTCTGAGAAAGAAAGAAACATCTACTTCAAGAAAATAGAAAAGCGTATCAAGAAATTCAGAGCCAGGCTAGACTAAAGAGCCTCATTATGTTTTCTAATCCGGATTCCCAACAAGCCACAAAGAAATCAGGTTAATATGATATAAGAATGTTTTCATATGAATTCTCCTACGGTATGAAAGCTTTTCAATATATTTACGGCCTCATTCAACAAATACGGATGCGAATTCTACTACTTAGCCTTTTGAGTTTAGCTTGTCTTTCTGCCTATTCTCAAGAGTCCACTTTTACCCGTCAGGATACCCTTAGAGGAAGTATTACCCCCGAAAGAGCCTGGTGGGATGTTACCTACTATCATCTGGAACAAAATATTTCTATAGAGGATAGCTCCCTCACTGGAGTAAACACCATCCAATATAAGGTTCTGGAATCGGCTGAGGTAATGCAGATAGACCTTCAACCACCAATGAAAATAGATAAGGTAACTCAGGGCATGAAAGAGCTGGAAGTTACACATGATGGAAACGCACACTTCATCCACTTGGTCCAGAAGCAAAATAAGGGAGAGGTTAATGAGGTAATGGTCTATTACTCTGGTAAGCCTCGTGTCAGTAAAAACCCTCCCTGGGAAGGAGGCTTTAGTTGGAGAGTAGATAGCCTGGGCAGTCCCTTTGTCGCCACCTCATGCCAGGGAGATGGTGCCAGCCTTTGGTGGCCTTGTAAAGATCAGATGGTAGATGAGCCTGACAGTGTGCTCATGAGCATTACTGTGCCTGATCACCTCATGGACGTTTCTAATGGAAGGCTCAGAAGTGTGGAAGATAATAAAGATGGGACAAAGACCTGGAACTGGTTTGTTTCCAGCCCTATTAACCACTATGGGATCAACGTAAATGTGGCAGATTATGCGCATTTTTCAGACACCTATGAGGGAGAGAAAGGTCCACTGACTTTAGATTACTATGTACTTTCCTATAACCTTGAGAAAGCCAAAAAGCACTTCGAGCAAGTCAAACCTATGATGGATGCTTTTGAGTACTGGTTTGGCCCCTACCCTTTTTATGAAGATGGATACAAGCTTGTGGAAGTACCCTACTGGGGCATGGAGCACCAAAGCTCTGTCACCTACGGTAACCAGTATAAGTATGGCGCTTTTGGAAGAGAATTTTACCCTTCAGGCTGGGGAATGACCTTTGACTACATCATCATTCATGAGTCAGGTCATGAGTGGTTTGCCAATAACATTACCAATACTGACAATGCCGACATGTGGGTGCATGAGAGCTTCACTAACTACTCAGAAAATCTCTTCGTAGAATACCATCACGGAAAGGAAGCTGGAGCTGAATATGTTAGAGCCTCCAGAAGAGGTATAGGAAATACAGGAACGGTCATAGGTACTTATGGGGTAAATAAAAGGGGAAATGATATCTACCATAAGGGAGCAAATATTCTCCATACCCTAAGACAAATAGTGGATAATGATAGTACATGGAGAAATATCCTTAGAGGCCTAAATGAGGCTTTCTACCATCAAACCGTGTCCAGCGCTGAGGTAGAAAAATATATAGATGATCGAGTAGAGGTGGATCTGGAGCCTTTCTTTGACCAGTATCTTCGAGATCCTCGTGTGCCTATCCTAGAGTATTCCTTCAATGAGGATCAGATGATGTACCGTTGGACCAACTGTAATCCAGGCTTTAGTATGCCCCTAAAACTGATTCTAAATGAATCTGAAGAAGGATGGATTGCCCCCCAAACTTCCTGGAGCATAGTGAGAATACCCGAAGGGACCTCTGTAGAAGTGGATAAGAATTTCTATGTGGTTCCTTTTGATCTTACGCTCTAGAATGAAAAAGAGTGATTAAATAGATTCACATATTCTGGAGAAGAGAGTCATTTCGAATTTTTGGAATGACTCTTTTTATTTAAAAAGGAGACGTGTTTTACTACGATTTGAAATAATGTATTTGCAAGACTCTCACTGGCATGAAAATTTTATCATTTAGGTAAAATCCAAAGTTATGACCTCTTTAAACTTCATGATCCTCCTGTGCGTTGGGGTGAACGAACGCGAGGAGGATGGCCTGTGGATAGGCCTTGATTTGTTCGTTCTTGTTTTTTGCTTCGTTTTCAACAAGGAGAATGAAGAGGAGCGGATGATAAAGAACCCCTTACAAGCATTTCAGTAGCCGATTGATTTCCAAAAGCAGCTTAACCTAGGCCTCGTCGCCTTCCGCGGCAATCCACTCCCTTCCTATACCTTCCATATCGGCCCTGTGGACTTCTTTTTGGCAGTCGACCCAAAAAGAAGAAAAAACGCTTTGTCCCTCCAACCCATCTCTACCATCCTCCCACAAATCGTGGAGGAACGACCCACCCGCTTTAGAGGTGATGCCTACAAAAAGGTTCATTTCAATTGGTCCCTAAATACAAATATAGACAACCTAACTCTCTATTTTTTAAGTGCAGAATCCAGTTATTCCACCAAAAAACTTTTTTGATTATCCCCTCCATTCTCCCAAACATCCCTACTGCCTTCAAGTTAATATTCCTAATAAAGCGCTCTTCTGCTAATTCCTTGTTCTCTTGAAATTCCCCCAACAGCAGTACTTTTCTGATTTTCAGCGTATATAGACAGTATCTATATCATGTTGAAATAAATCAATAAAAACTATAAGCATTTTCGGCTTACCTTAGTTAGAGAAAATTCAAGGACTAACAATACATTCTAAATGGATCACAACACTTTTAACGGAAATGGGGCAGAAAAATGTCCCTTCTTATCAGGTTCTATCAAAAGCAGTGCTGGAAGCGCCCCTTCTAACCGAGAGTGGTGGCCTAATCAGCTTAATCTGAGCATTTTACGCCAACATTCTTCTCTTTCTGACCCAACAGATGAGTCTTTCGACTATGTAGAGGAGTTCAAGAGCATTGATTATGCTGCTCTTAAGCAGGACTTGCATGACCTCATGACTGATTCTCAGGAGTGGTGGCCAGCCGACTACGGGCACTATGGTCCATTCTTTATTAGAATGACATGGCATGCTGCCGGTACTTACAGAATGACTGATGGTCGTGGGGGTGCTGGTGCAGGTTCGCAGCGTTTTGCTCCGCTAAATTCATGGCCTGATAATGCCAACCTAGATAAGGCACGTCTACTACTGTGGCCAATCAAGCAGAAGTATGGAAGAAAAATCTCCTGGGCTGACCTGTTGGTCCTGACAGGAAACGTGGCCCTGGAATCTATGGGATTCAAGACCTTTGGTTTCGGTGGAGGTAGAGAAGACATTTGGGAGCCAGAATTAGATATCTACTGGGGATCTGAAACTGAGATGATGGGCGTAGAGCGCTACACAGGAAAACGTGAGCTGGAAAACCCATTGGCAGCCTCTCACATGGGTCTTATCTATGTAAACCCTGAAGGTCCAAACGCAAATCCTGATCCATTAGCAGCAGCACATGATATCAGAGAGACATTCGGAAGAATGGCCATGAATGACGAAGAAACTGTAGCTCTTATCGCTGGTGGTCATACCTTTGGAAAAGCACACGGTGCGGCAAGTGATGCAGAGTTTGTAGCGGCAGCCCCAGCAGGTGCTACCATTGCTGAGCAAAGCATGGGATGGAATAACAGCTTCGGGACAGGAATAGGAGTTGATACCATTACCAGTGGACTAGAAGGTGCATGGACTAAGACGCCTGCCAAGTGGAGCCACGACTACTTTACTCACCTCTTTGAGTATGAGTGGGAGTTAACCAAAAGTCCAGGTGGAGCGCACCAGTGGACACCTAAAAATGGTGCAGGTGCTGGAACTGTACCTGACGCGCATGACTCGTCCAAGAAACACGCTCCTTTCATGCTGACTACTGACCTTTCTCTCAAGATGGATCCAGCTTATGAGAAAGTATCCAGAAGATTTTATGAGAATCCTGATGAGTTTGCAGATGCCTTCGCAAGAGCATGGTTCAAACTCACCCATAGAGATATGGGACCTCGTGCTCGTTACCACGGACCTGAAGTACCAGAAGAAGTATTGATCTGGCAAGATCCTGTACCTGAGGTTACACACGAACTGATAGATGATGCTGATGTGGCCAAGCTAAAAGCCAATATACTGGCATCTGGACTTTCAGTGTCAGAACTAGTTTCTACAGCCTGGGCTTCCGCTTCTACTTACAGAAACTCTGATAAGCGTGGGGGGGCTAATGGTGCACGTATCAGACTAGCTCCTCAGAAAGACTGGGAAGTCAATAATCCAAGCCAGCTTGCTAAAGTGTTAGGTGTACTAGAAGGCGTTCAAAAAGAATTTAATGGTGCTCAGAGCGGAGGAAAAGAAGTTTCCATCGCTGACCTGATCGTACTGGCAGGATGTGCTGGAATCGAAGAGGCAGCTAGAAACGCTGGACATGACATAACTGTTCCATTTACAGCTGGCCGTGCTGACGCCAATATGGAAGATACAGATGCAGACTCATTTACTGTACTGGAGCCAGGTGCCGACGGATTCAGAAACTATAAGAATGGTAAGCATACTGCCACATCTGAAGAACTACTGGTGGATAAAGCTCAGCTACTGAGCCTGACTGTTCCAGAAATGACCGTATTGGTAGGAGGTATGCGTGTGCTGGATACGAACTTTGATGGGTCCAAGCACGGTGTATTCACTGATCGTCCGGGTTCTCTGACTAACGACTTCTTTGTGAATCTACTAGACCTACGTACCAAGTGGTCAGAAACTGATTCTTCTGAAGAAGCCTTCGAAGGAAAAGATCGTGCTACTGGAATGGTTAAGTGGACGGGAACCAGAGCAGACCTCATCTTCGGATCTAACACTGAACTACGTGCTATCGCAGAAGTGTATGGATGCGAAGATTCAGAGAAGAAATTTGTTAAAGACTTTGTTGCCGCATGGAACAAGGTAATGAACCTCGACAGATTTGATTTGGCATAAGCCGTTGACAGTTAAACAAGTTGGATTTTATAGAAAGGGGCCTAATCAGGCCCCTTTTAGTTTATCCTTCATTAGGTAAATATTTTTCCGGCAGAGGATTATCATCCTTTTCTCCCAGCCAATAGATGGAGACTATCCACCACCTTTCTCCATCATGCATGAGTTGGATACTGTTAATACCCCTTACAAAGGGTTCTTTGTCAGCAGCAGAACGGTAGGACTCATAGGTAGAGAACATATGGCAAAGGCTTCCATACTGCTCGGTCACCCTGTGGATTTCTTTCTCATAGAATCCATCCTTCTCTAGTCGCTTACCAAAATTCTCCACGTAAACCTGAGGAGACAGAATTCTGTATCCAGTTACGCCTTCCGCATTTTTTCCAGTGGGGATTAATTGGGCTTCCGGAATAAAGAGATTCGTAAATCTATCCCAGTCTCGAGCTTCGTCTTTCTCTCCTGAAATAGACCCGTAAAGGGCTTCAATTATGCTGTCCAAGTCTTTTACATCCTCACTATACTCCTGAGCAGGTAAAACCAAGGCTACCAACATAAAAACAACTAGCATGCAACTTACTTTTCTCATAGTCAGCTTAGGGTTTGTGTTATGTATGAGAAGATACTAATTTTTTCCATGCCCAAGATGTATGCTATTCCAGGACTGAGTACAGATCACCGGATTTTTGATAAGCTGGATATTGGAGAAATTGAGGTCTTACCTTGGCTGGTTCCAGAAAAGGGGGAGTCCATTTCTTCCTACGCCCAAAGGTTAGGCGCTGGCATCCCTGAAAGAGAGGAGATAGTATTAATCGGCTTTTCTCTGGGAGGCATTCTCTCCCAGGAGCTAGCTCCCTTTAAGAATGTCAAGCAGTTAATTTTGCTATCTACCATTTGCCATAAAGAGGAGAAGCCAGGCTGGTTTTCTATTTTGCGAGCTGTTCCCATTTATAAGTGGGTGGGTGGGCGTTCTGTAAGAAGCAATTCATTTCCGCGTATTGCACCTCTCTTAGGGATTCAGGACAAAGATTTTAGCTATTTAATGCAGGATATGATTAATAACTTCGATCCATCTTTACGTAGCTGGGCTGTGGAACAGGTCCTGCACTGGAAAGGAGTAAGGGATTTACCACCCACTTATCGCCTTCATGGAACTAAAGATCAAATTTTTCCGTCCCGTAAGGTAAAAAGAGGAGAAAAGATAGCTGAGGGTGACCATTTCATGCTATATTTGAAAGCAGATATAATTAGTCATCACATCCGCCAAGCCCTCTCAAGTAGCAGCATATAATCAGGAATAATTTTATGGGCTTTTTCAGAGATTATTCTCATCTCATTTCAGATAATCCCGCTCGCAAGCATTACGGTATCGCCATTACAGACCTGGACTTTGATGGGCAGCCAGAGGCCTTTATCACTGGCTTTGCTTTCCCTAATCAGGTCTTGAAATGGAATGGGCACGCCTTTATAGACATTGCTCCTCCCCTGTTAGCTGATCCTCACTCTGCTTCCATAGGAGTAGCTGCTGCTGACATAGACCAGGACGGAAAGGAAGAGATTTATGTGCTCAATACTGACACCTTTGCAGGTGAGAAACGCTTCAGTGATAAGCTTTTTACCTACGGTCAGGAATGGGTGGATTTATTCTCCATGGAGAAAAACCAGGAAGCCATCAATCCTTCTGCAGGTAGATCTGTTATCGCAGTTGACAGGATAGGAAGAGGGCGATATGGATTTTATCTGGCAAATTATGGGGGAGCCATCCGTTTCTATGAGCAGGATCATGAGCACCGACTGATGGATATTGCCCCCCTCATAGGACTAGACTTCCAAACGGGGGGAAGATCGGCCGTGTCTCTGCCTATCATCTCTTCCCAGATGGACATCTATGCAGGCAATGAATGGGGACCTAACTACTTCTTCCATAATCAGGGAGACGGTACCTATCTGGAAGTAGGGGCTGAGCTGGGCCTCAGCGATGAGAAACAACATGCACGAGGAATTTTTGCCCTGGACGCCAATGGTGATGGCAAAATAGACCTTGTCTGCAGCAATTGGGAGGGCTATCACAAGCTATTTATACAAGAGGACGATGCCTTTTTTCAGGATAGGGCTATAGCCTCTATGGCTTCTCCTTCTAAGGTAAGAACCGTTATAGCCGCCGACTTTGACAATGATGGCTATGAAGAGATTTTCTTCAACAACATAGGAGAACCCAACAGGCTCTTCAAGTACATGGAAAATAGTTGGGTGAAGGTAGATATAGGGCAGGCACTGGAACCCTTTGGACATGGGACGGGAGCTGCCGTTGCTGATCTGGATGGAGATGGTGTATTGGAGTTGCTGGTTTCTCATGGAGAATCCAGCTTCCAACCTTTGAGTCTGTTCAAGGCTGAAGCTCCCGCCAACAAATATTTACGTATTCAACCTCTAACAGCTGCTGGGGCACCCGCCAGAGGAGCTTTAATCAAACTATACCAGCCAGGGAGAACCCAAATCAGAACCATAGATGCTGGGAGCGGGTACCTCTGTCAGATGGAACCTGTAGCCCACTTTGGGCTGGGTAACAGCACAGAGATAGAAGGGGTAGAGATTTTCTGGCCAGATGGTAACAAACTGGAGTGGCAGCCAGACCAATTGAATACGCTGCATAGGGTAGCTTATCCAAAGTAGGTTAGAGAAAATACCCACTAATGGACCGGCTGCTTCAGCTACCATACGCTTCATAGGGCGGATAAATCCACCCCTAAAGAGAAAAAATCAATACTAATTTGAAGATCTCTTATTCCCCCTAAATGCCCATAATCCCAAAATAGGGCC
>JBCDBC010000110.1:0-9361 GCA_039184535.1 Bacteroidota bacterium
ACATGTATAACGAGGAGCGCTTTTATGCTTTATTTAATAGTTCGCCAGAGGCCTTATTGGTCATCAGTCCTGATGGGCAGATCCTCGATGCTAATCCTACAGTTTCCATTATCTGGGGATACGAAAGAGAGGAACTGATTGGGAGGCCTGTTTTCAGTTTCTCCTCAGATGAACACCAAGAAGAATTTTTCCACCGCTTTTTTTTCCTCATGGAAGGCAAGCTCAAAACACTTGAAACCTTCTCCCTCCACAAAGAAGGTCATACCATCCCCATAGAAATCAGGATCACAGAATTAAGTGAGAATGGACAAAAGCAATATCTGCTTTACATCAATAGCCTTCTAGGGAAAAAAGAAACGGAAGAGGCCCTTCACCTAAGTGAACTTAGGTATAATAGCCTAGTAGATAAAATGAATGAGGGCTTGATGATTACGGATGAGGAAGAAAGAACCCTATTTGTAAATGAACGCCTTACTGAGATCATCGGTATCCCCAAAGAAGAGATCATAGGCAAGAAAAGTTATGAGTTCCTGCAAGTAGCCCATCAAGATTTTCAGGAACTTATCAAGCACAAAACTTCTTTGAGAAAGGAAGGAGTAGCTGATGAATACGAGTTAGAATTGGTCAAACCTGATGGTGCTCACATATGGGTGCTGGTAGGGGGTGCACCTAATACGGATAAATTCGGTCAGATGAATGGTACCATTGCCATACTTACTGATATCACTGACCGTAAAAAGGCTGAACTCCAACTCAAGAAGACCAATGATGAACTGGACGCCTTTGTGTACAAAGCTTCCCACGACCTCAAAGGACCTCTGGCCTCCATCATAGGGGTAACTAATATTGCCAAAGAAGAGGTGACTGATTCTAAGGCACATGATTACTTCCAACTCATAGCGCAAAGTGCCAAGCGGCTGGACAGAATCCTGATGGACCTCATAGATGTTACCCGTATCAATAAAGGCGAGATCAGCCTGGAAGAAATTGATCTGAAAGAACTGGTAAAGGACATTATCAACAGCCTGGAACACCAACCGGAAGTCCGACAGGTACAGTTTGAAATTCAAAATAGACTTACACAAACTATAGTCTCTGATCAGAAATTACTCGCCTCCGTTCTTCAGAACCTGATCACTAATGGTATCAACTATAGGGATCCTTCTAAACCCCAATCCTGGATACAAATCAGTCTTTCTAATAATGAGGAAGTAGCTACTGTATCCGTTACGGATAACGGCAAGGGAATACCTGAAAGAAGGATCCAAAAGGTCTTTGATATGTTCTATCGTGGAGACAAGACTTCTAAAGGGTCTGGATTAGGTTTGTACATTGTGAGAAATGCCTTAGAGAAGCTTGGCGGCACCTATAAGCTGGAAAGTACGGAAGAGCAAGGCACCTCTTTTACCTTTACTTTACCATTGGCATTTGGAGATTCTGTATCCTGAGTGAATACCCCCTTGACAATCTTCCCATTCTCAGGTAATTTCATGCTACCTAAGCAATCACTACATGAGGAGTTCCTGGCGACTCAGTCAGTCCCGTAAAAAAGGACTTTGGATACTCTTTCTCATTCTCACTTTGATTATAGGATTTCGTTGGTGGACCATTAGTATACATCCATCTTCCCCTCCTTTACCGACTCCTCCAGATCATTTTTTGATAGAGGGAATATCTTCTTTTGATACCCTTGACGTCAACTTGGCCTCCGCAGAAGACTTTCAGCAGTTTAGCGGTATAGGAAAGGTTCTTAGTGAAAGAATCCTAAAGTTCAGAACTGCTAAAGGAGGCTTCCACAACATTGAAGAAGTTCAGCAGGTCTATGGAATACAGGATTCCGTCTTCCAGAAGATGAAGCCATACTTAGTCCTCACCTCTCCCCCATCCAGGAAAACATATTCTTATCCAGCCAAAAGAAAAGCTTTGTACACGCAGGTAAGTCCAGCGCCTATTGACATTAACATGGCGGATAGCTCTGAATGGGCTTCCTTACCGGGCATAGGACCTGTCTTAAGTAAAAGAATCATTAACTACCGAAAGGCCAGAAATGGCTTTACATCCCTAGAGGATGTCAGCTCAGTTTATGGCCTATCAGAGGATACTTATCAAAAGATCATACCTTATCTTCTGATAGATGAATTGGCTGTCTCTCAGAAAGCACCTCCACAAGAAACTGTTATGGTGTTCCGATCTATTTCTCCAGAGAGTGAGGAGAGATACTCAAGTAGAAAACCCAATAAGCTTATTCCTATTGACCTAAATCTGGCTGACTCAGCTCAATTGGAAGCCCTGCCTGGTATTGGGCCTAAACTGGCCAGGAGAATCCTACACTACAGAAACATCATAGGGTTCTATAGTCAATTGGAGTTTCTTCATAAGGTGTATGGATTAAAGGGAAAACACTTCCTGGCAGCAAGTCCCTATTTATATGTTCATGACCTACCCCCACCTACCCTGGACCTGAATACAGTTTCTAGAAAGAAATTGGGCTACCTCCCCTTTGTGGAGGAAGAAACTGTAAACAGATTTTATGAAGAGAGGAAGAACATAGGCCGATTTCAGGACTGGGAAGAGTTCCAACAACTAATGGGAATTTCAGTGGAGGAATTAGGTGTTTGGAAAGCTTATTTCAAGCTATGACAGATTTGGAACTAGTAGGCAGAGGACATAAATTCGTGGCTACTAAGAAAATAGAAGAGATTTTAGCATAAAAATCTTCTATTAAGGAGAATCAAGAGGAATGAAAAAAATTGTTTGTTTCGGTCCTGGACCACAGTTTAAGGGAGGGATTTCCAATTACAATACTGCTCTTGCCAAAAACCTTGATAAATTACCTGATACTGAGGTTCACATAGTTTCCTGGACCCAACAATATCCTGCCATCATTCCGAGAGATTTTATAGATAGAAGTAGCCAAAAAAGTCTGCTGGAAGGAACAGATATACAAGTTCACTACCTCACCAACTACAACCTTCCTGGAACCTGGAAAAAAACGGTGGACCTGATCATAAGGCTGGAAGCTGATCTGGTCATTTTTCAGTGGGCCATCGCCCTGCAAGGGCTTCCTATGGGATGGATTGCCAGAAAGCTCCAGAAAAAGAGCAAGGCGGAGATCATCTTTGATGTACATGTGCTAGTGCAAAAAGAAGGTAGTAAGCTAGATACCTGGTTTACCAAATATGGACTTAAAGCGGTGGATACCTACATAGCCCACGCCTACCAGACTGCCAATGAGATCAAGGCCATGTTCCCACAGACCTCCTTCAAGCTAAATGAGGATGGAAAAAGAGAGGTTAAAGGAGGAAAGCATATCATTAAGCTCTATCATCCAGTCTACGACCTCTACAAGCCTGATCCAGATTTTGATCTCGCAAAGGAAAAGGAAGCCCTCAACCTAAGAGAGAATGTCTTTCTCTTCTTTGGCTTTATCAGAAAATACAAAGGTCTTCACAATGTCATCAGAGCTTTCAAACAAGTAAGAGATAGTAGAGAGGACGTTTCCCTACTGATCGTAGGAGAATCTTTCTGGAAAACCCTGGATCAAAAGAAGCTGGGAACCCGTATCAAGAACTTCCTTTTTGGTTTGGCAAAGGCTCTCTTCCTGAATAAAAAAGACAATGAGCAAAATTATCGGCCGCTAGAGCTGATCAAGGAGTTGGGATTGGAGAATGACTGCACCATAGTCAATAGATTTGTAGCGAATGAGGAGGTAAACAGATACTTTCAGGTAAGTGATTGCATAGTTACTTATTACCTAACTGCTACCCCTTCTGGAGTGGAGTCCCTGGCTTACAACTTTTCTTTACCAGTATTAGCTACCCATGTAGGTCACTTCCCTGAGACCATTAAGGATGGCTTTAATGGGTACCTGGCTGAAGCTGAAAATGTAGATTCCATGGCAGAGGTCATGCTCAAATACATTGATCATCCTATTCCTTCTCATCAGGTAGATGAAGCCGCCAAGCATATGAGTTGGGAGAATTATGCAACAGCCATCCTAATTCCTTACGAAAATGGAGTATTACGAATATGAAAATATTATCCTTATACTAGATAAATAATAATTCGATTAAAGCTTCATTATTACACAAAAAGTTGTATTATTAGACTGTAATTCAAAAAATGGGCTCCCTAACAATGCCGACCAAGTAAGATTTCATCTTTCTTATGGTAGGGAGCTATGGTAACACTTCTGGTTGACGGCGAGCCTTATTCACATAATGTAATTTCAACTTTCTGCCAGGAATCTCCTGACATTCAGTTTTTTATAGCCGCCTCTTCCATAGAGGAAGGCCTTCAGCACATTTCCAATTACCATCCACAACTAGTTTTCCTGGGTTCAAACCTGCCTGATGGTAGTCCTCACGACCTAATTGATAAATCCTCACATACATTTGAGAAAATCTTCCTGTATGATGCAGATAGTTTTTCTACCCTTCCCTACAGACCAGAAGTCCTGGCTTATCTATTACAACCTGTAAGCCAAGTAGCTTTTGAGAAAAGCATTCGCAAGGCTAAAAATAAATTATCCAGAATCAATAATCTGGAAACACAGCTCATGGACTTATCCTCCCGGGTAGGTGAGCTGGAAGAAAGAAAGCTTCCCCACTATTTCTCTATCTCTAATACAGAAGGGATCCTATTCAGAAAGGTGGATAATATCATCTGTCTAAATGCCCAGAAAAATTACACTGAGTTCGTGATGGACAACTCGGATACTCCCCTGATTGCCTCCTCAAATTTGGGTGCCTATGAGACCCTATTCTCCTCCTATCCCAATATGAAGAAAATACATAGGTCTCATATCGTAAACCTTCATCATGCAAGTGCCTTTCTCAGAAAAGATGGAGGCTATCTGATCATGAAAAAGGGGATGAAATTGAAGGTGTCCAAGCATCTCAGACAGGATGTACTCAATAGCATGAAAGAATTATAAAAACGCTAACTCAAAGAACGCTAAGAATCAATCAAAGCCTACAATAATGGAAATAGAACCAGGATCTAGCAGTGATCTACAAGACGATTTTCAGTGGCTAACCACTACCAAAAAAGGAGGGAAAAGCTGCGTGTTCATCAAGAAAGGATTCAGATGGAGACGTATCTACCTGGAAGACATAGTCTTTGTAGAATCTGATAAGGAGTTTGCCCACCTACACGTAAATGGCACCAAATTTACTGTCAGAAAAAGTTTGAAAGAACTGACTGAACTCTTACCGGAAACTGGCTTTATCAGAATTCATAAATCTTTTCTCATCTCTCAAGATTATGTGGTCTCTTTCTATGGAAACACCGTGGAACTGGAGGTAGATGGAGAAATAAAACCCTTTCCTATAAGTAGGACCTATAAATCAGGATTTAGGGAACGCTTCCTCTGTATCTAATAGAAGAAAAAGCTTAGGACTGGGAGTATGTTTATAGACAAAAATTTCCGAATTTACTTCTTGAAGCAGGGAACAAACCAACCTGCTCCCTAAAGAAGACTTAAACAGACAACTATGAACCTAAGCAAGTTGATGAAATACAGCCTCATGCTGTGTTTCATGTTAACCACTACATTCGTACAAGCCCAAAAGAAAAAAGCCAAAGAGGAAGAAAAGAAAGAAAAGACCGCTCTGGAAGAGCTTTCTGTTTCCGGCTTGAAATTCAGATCCGTAGGACCTGCACTTACTTCAGGTCGAATCTCAGATTTTGCGGTTAATCCCCAAAAACCTCATGAATATTATGTGGCTACCTCTTCTGGTGGGGTATGGAAGACCATCAACTCTGGTATTACCTACAAGCCCATTTTTGATTCTCAGGGGTCCTATTCCATAGGATGTGTCACCCTGGACCCTAACAACTCTGATGTGGTTTGGGTAGGAACAGGGGAGAATAATAACCAACGTTCAGTGGCCTACGGAGATGGGCTCTATAAATCCACAGACGGTGGTAGCAGCTGGAAGCATATGGGCCTGAAAGAGTCCGAGCATATAGGAAATATCATAGTTCATCCAGACAATTCTGACAAGATTTATGTGGCAGCCATTGGTCCACTTTGGAGTGAGGGAGGAGATAGAGGGGTATACATGAGTGAGGATGGAGGAGAAAACTGGGAGAAGGTGCTGGAAATAGATGAGCACACAGGCGTAAATGAGGTAGTGATGGACCCTTCGAATCCTGATGTACTTTATGCTGCTGCCTTTCAAAGAAGAAGACATGTTTTCACATATCTAGGCGGAGGCCCTAATTCCGGCATTTACAAAAGTGTAGACGGTGGTAAAACATGGAAAAAAGCCAATAAAGGGCTTCCTGGAGTAGACAAAGGGAGAATAGGTCTTTCTATATCTCCTGCTAATCCTGATATTATTTACGCCATTGTAGAAGCTGCCCAGGGAAAAAGTGGATTCTATAAATCTACTGACAAAGGAGCCAGCTGGCAGAAGCAAGGCGGGTTTGTAACCAGCGGTAACTACTACCAGGAAATCATAGCTGATCCGGTGGATGAACATACCGTATATGCCATGGATACCTGGATGAAGATCAGCACTGATGGAGGAAAATCCTTCAAGAATGTAGGAGAAGACTTCAAACACGTAGACAATCACTGTATTTGGATAGACCCGAATTATAATCAGCACATACTCGTAGGTTGTGATGGTGGGATTTATGAGAGTTGGGACAGAGGAAAAGCCTGGGACTTCAAGGCTAACCTGCCTATTACCCAGTTTTATAAAGTAGCCCTGGATAATGATTTCCCTTTCTACCACATCTATGGGGGTACACAGGACAACTTCAGTCTGGGTGGTCCGGCCAGAGTACTTACTGACCATGGCATCAGAAATGAAGAATGGTTCATCACCCACGGTGGAGACGGGTTTGAATCACAGGTAGATCCTGAAAATCCAGATATTGTATACGCCCAGTCTCAGTACGGTGTACTGGTGAGATTTGACCGTAAAAGTGGCGAAGAAGTAGGGATTCAGCCCAAGGAAAGAAAGGGAGAAAATGCTTACAGGTGGAACTGGGATGCTCCTTTACAGGTGAGTCCTCATAAAAGTGGAAGACTATACTTTGCAGCTAATAAAGTCTTCAAGAGTGACGACTACGGAAATAGCTGGGAAGTACTTAGTGATGACCTCAGCAGACAGGTAAACAGAAATGAACTGGAAGTAATGGGAAGAGTGTGGAGCTTTGAGGCAGTAGCCAAAAACCGATCTACCTCCCCATATGGAACTATCGTAGCTTTTTCAGAGTCTCCAGTAGATGAAAATCTCCTGGTAGTAGGAACAGATGACGGTCTTATCCATATCACTACTGATGGTGGAGATAACTGGCGAAAGATAGACAATATTGCCGGAGTACCTTCACGTACCTATGTGAATAATGTCTACACTTCTCAGCATGACAAGAACGTCATCTATGCGGCATTCAACCACCATAAATACGGTGACTTCAAGCCTTATATCTACAAATCATCAGATATGGGGGCTACATGGACCAGCATTACCAATAATCTTCCTGAGAGAGGAAGCGTGTACGCCATTGAGGAAGACCATGTAGATGAAGGTCTCATTTTCTGTGGAACTGAGTTTGGTGTATTCTTCTCTCCAAATGGAGGACAAGAATGGAAGCAGCTCAAAGCAGGGGTACCTGTAATTGCTGTGAGAGACCTGGCTATCCAGCGTAGAGAGAATGACCTGGTACTAGGTACCTTCGGAAGAGGATTCTACGTTCTAGATGACTACTCTGCTCTGCGCTCCGTGAATGAAGAAATGAGTGAGCAGGAAGGACACTTATTTGCGAGTAGAGATGCCCTCATGTTCGAGAAAAGTACGCCACTGGGATTACCAGGAAAAGCTTTCCAGGGAGACAGCTATTATACGGGTGAGAATCTGGGACCTGAAGCCATGTTCACTTACTACCTAAAAGATAAAGTAAGTACTGCCAAGGCGGATAGAAGAAAGAAGGAAAAGGAAGAAGCCAAAGAGGGTGGCGGGAATGCCTACCCAACTTATGAAGACCTGAAAAAGGAAAGGGAGGAAATTGCTCCTAAGGTAGTCTTCACCATCAAGGATAGTGAGAATAAGGTAGTCAGAAAACTCACCAAAAGCCCAGGCAAAGGGATCCAGCGAATTCACTGGGACCTAAGATACGCTTCCAAAGCGCCAATTAGACTTTCTTCAGGTGGATTCTATAATCCATTTGCCGGTTCCAGAGAAGGGTCTCTGGTAAGTCCCGGAACCTATACAGCTGAAATGAGCCTTTATAAGGATGGCGCATTGATTCAGGTGGGAGAACCTATGAGCTTTGAAGTAAAAGCACTGAATAATACTGTACTCCCTGCTGAGGACCGTATGGCCAAAGTAGCTTTTCAGCGTAAAGTTACAGAGCTTTCTCGCTCTATCTCAGGTGCGCAATTCCTGATAAGAGAAATGGAGAATAAGCTGAGACATATTCAGGTGGCCATTCAGGAAGTAGAGGAGCCTATGGGTGGATTAGTGGCAGAAGCTAATGGAATTACCGCCAAGCTGACTGACCTTAAGCGTCAGCTAAATGGAGATAGGGTTAAATCTACCCTGGACATAGAAGAGCCCCCTACACCTGCAGGTAGAATAGGATGGATTAGCTATGAGCAGAAGTACTCAACTGCCAGTCCCACCAAAACCCATATGGACAGCTTTGCCATAGCAGAAGAAGAGTTCCAGCCTATTTTAATTGCCTTGAAGAAATTGGCAGCTGAAGACATGGAAGCCCTGGAGAAAAAACTGGAAGATGCAGATGCACCTTACACTCCTGGTAGAGCCATTAAAATGATGCAAGGGAACTAAGACACAGCTAGACTTTTGGAAAATTATGTATAGCCGCGATGTATCGCGGCTATACTATTTTGTGGTAGGTTCATCCTCATAAGCTGAGCCTATATCACATAAGTGACTCAGTAATTCTGAAAATAGCTCGTAAAGATCCCTCAGTCTATCTTTATCCTTGATAAGGGAAGGTGTACTAAATATAAGTTCACTCAGCCCCTCTCGAAAATCATCTGTCACCCACTCCTCATCCACCTTGGAATAAAGGGAGATGTAGGGTTGCCAGGAGATGATTCGCCGGATAATATCATTATCAAAGAGAGCTTTCAACTTTTGTTCATCATTGCCTTGAATGATGAAATCCTTGTCGAATTGGCGGTGTCCAATGATGATATCTTGTAGCCCAAATCTGGTTGCGAATTGGGCTGCGGCATTGGCCCGGTAAATACGGAAATAGAAGCCGTCCCGGTTGACATAGGGAGCAGTAATCTTGGTTCCTTGTGTACCGTAATGAGAGGTGAGGTAGGTATCTATGGTGATGGTCCAATTTTCATGAAAAGCTTCTATTTTTTCAG
>JBCDBC010000111.1:0-9344 GCA_039184535.1 Bacteroidota bacterium
AGGAGAATGAACATAAGGGCAAAAACTGCATTCATTCTGCCCCATAGTAGTAAATCAGGAACCAGAAAGAACTCTAATACATTCATGATAGCTACTAATACCATCTGCATAATGGCATTTAGCCTGTGTTTCCATCTGCTCAATACCCATACACACATCACAAGCTCAGAAATCCCAATTAAGATGGTCAAGGGCTCCGTATAGAATTCTCCCAGAATTCGACCTACGATCTCTTCATGTCTGGGAACCAAATGGAGCATTTTGCAAAACAATCCGTTAACCAACCAGACGGATGCGATGAACCAGGTGAGTGCTATATGGAGGTGTTGTTTAGTCAAGATTCCTTTGAAGGTTTTTCATATACCTAAGTATACATAAAATAACTTTCAAAAGTTTCAATAAAAAATGAAAGTTTGTGTGATAGCGTGAATCTGTTTATCCTAAGCTGAGAAAATACTATTCTAGACTTGGGAGATCTTAAGGTGTATTATCCTGAAACCAGGGTGTGTTGTCCTCTTCTGATGTTTCTAGTTCTTGCATAATTTCCTCTGGACTTCTTTCCCACTTAACGGTTGGTAATATAAATTCTCCTCTTATCAGATTATAGGCTGATTCATGAAATCCAATGCTTATCAAATAGGATAGTAATTCATTCGCTTCATGGCTACTTAGATCCCTGGAAGGGTATTCATATGACAAAAGCTCCGCTAAGGTGTCATTGACCATTTCATGGTCCACTTCTAATTCAATACCTTCAAACATGATATCCTTTATGTCCTTTACCACCTTATAGACGCTTTCCGTATTCCTCTCTTCAGTACGCCTTTGCCAAAATTCTCTATAATAGGTAGGTGCATTGAGATGGTCCTCATAGGTTAGTTCCAGGCTATCAATTAGGTTTTTGAGGCTGTGATTGAGATAAATACCATGACTGATAAAAGGGGAAGTGCTCCATGTATAATCACTGATTAAATGTTTATATCCCAGCTTTTTAAAGGTCTCATGAAGCATAAGAATATTTTCTGGTTGTCTTATCCAAGGATGGGTAGGACTATAGCCAGCAGTTCGTAAATGAGAAAAGCTACATTCTTTCTCATGGAACCGTGGAATAGTCTGTTCATGTTGTTGGCTGGTACAACTTACAAGAGACAAGAGTCCTAATAGACTAAAGCAGAAAAATGTATATCCCATAGTGGCTACTTTCGCTCTTCTCCTCTACTTAATAGTAGACTCCCACTTAGTCAAGGATTAGCTCCCGGTTTGTCATACTACCTGGTTCTCTGAAGACAAATTGAACTCTTCCCTTAAAAGACCCTTCTACGAATTTTGAATGGAGTAATTCGGTAGTATTCTTTTTCAGTTGATCAAATGCTTCCTCCTCTAACAAAGAGCTGTCTTTCACATAGAGGATGACGGAGACAAATGGTAAGCCATTCTTATTATTTTTTTTATAAACGCGTACATCAGGATCCAGTATATTGCCCAAGCTTTCAGTGAATAGCTGTGCTGTTTCCATACTCAGGGATTCATTAAATGATTCTTCCTGATAAGTGGTTAAATTTTCATCCACCTTATCCATAAAAAGCTGGTAGGGAAGATAGAACATTAACATAAGGCCATAGGCTAACGCTAGAGAAATTCCTACCTGTCCATAGTTGATGGGAGCGGGGATTGGTGAGGAAGAAAGCTCAATCACCCTGGTCCCTGCTACGAAGTCCCCAATTCTTCGACCAGGATTAATTAGGGTGACAATGACTTCTAATGGCCATAATATGATAAATATATTCCTGATGAAACACCTAAGTGGTGAAGCAGCCTGACCATTAGCATTGTTTACTACCTGAAATTGCAGCGCTCTTTTTGCCGGACTTCTTCCATCCAGGCAGTCTTTACAGAAATACAGCGCAAAGCCTAATATTCCTAGATAGCCCATATTCCCAAATAGGTTCATACCTCTAGGTTCATGAGATACTTCCATGATGGAAGAAAAGCTGGACATCATTCCAGGTATAAAAAACATCATGGCCGCGAAGGTCATGACCATATGATCCAGAATCATAGAGAGAATCCGCATCCCTGAACTAGGTTTTTCTACTATTGCCATATTCAATGAAACTGAAAATCTGTATCGCTTATTTGATTCTCAAGATACAATATCGCTTCCTGCTTCATAAGAAATTTAGCCTACCTATTTCTGATATTTCTTACCTGATGTAGAATTTAATTTTATGGAAAGTTCATCCCCACCTCCTCACTCTCCTTCCAGCCATACCTAATTGCCTTTACGGTGATTTCCATCTCCTGAGAATAAGGGAGAGGAGAGGTATACAGTTGCCATGGGCCATTATTTATTTTGTAGCCAATTGAGGCACCCTCTATACCTGCCACGTTCAGTTGACCCTTCACAATCGAAAGCTCAGGAGCAGGCGTAACAGGCGTTTCTCCATTAGCTTGGAACTGAGCCACCATCTCATTTTCTGGGGTGTCACTCCAGTCTTCTACGGAAGATAGCCAAGTATCCAATGCATTTCGCATACTATCCAGGACGGCTGTATATGAAGTGTCTTCGCTTACATCTGCTAACTCATATGGATCATTCTCCAGATCAAATAAGCTTTCCTCTCCTGGTCCCTGAAACCAAAGGAGTTGTTCTGGACTCAGCCTGCTCTCCTCTTTCAGCTTCCACATTTCCTGCATCATTTCCATATTATCACGGAAGGCCAGCTTATGGCCTCCTTCCTGTTCAGGATACCAACTTCGGATATACTTATACCTGTCCGTTCTGACAGCTCTTTGCCTGTCCATGACCTCATCTATTCTATCTCTGGAGGCGAAGATCTGATCAAAGGTTTGAGTAGTATCCAACAGACTTTGCCCCTGAAGGAAATCGGGAAGTGGGGCTTCTGCAGCTGAGAGAATAGTAGGGACCAGATCCACAAAACTGATCAGCCTTTCATCTACTCCTCCTTCTTGTACATGTGCTGGTCTAAAGGTAGGAGGATAGTAAATGACCATAGGGACTTTGATCCCGGAATCATAGAGTTCCCGCTTGGCTCTGGGGAGGCCATCTCCATGGTCCGTAGTCCAGATGATGATGGTGCTTTCCATCAGGCCATCCTTTTTCAGCTTATCCAAAATATTCCCCACTTCTGCATCCATGCTGGCGATGTTTTCATAATGGCGGGCTATGTCCTGTCTGATAGCAGGCTGATCTGGGTAATAGGGAGGTAGGTCCACTTTAGCGGGATCAGTCTTAGGGAGATCTCCTTGTGCGGGAAGGCTTAGCCATCTGTATACTTGCAGGAGGAAATGTACGAGGCTATTGGGTTTATGGCCTAGGGGAGTAAAGACGCCACTTTCATGGGTTACCATAAAGTTGACCATCCCGAAGAAGGGTTGGCCATTCTGTCTGTTGCGCCACATATCGGAATTATTCTCCTCATCCCATATGGTAAAGGGGCCTGACCCCGGCATAGTTCCACTAAATTGATAGTCCTGCTTGGCAGTATTAAAGGTGAAATAGCCTTCCTGTCTTAACAGCTCTGGAAAGGCTTTCACATTAGGAGGAGGGACACATTTGTATGCCCCTTCAGGTCGTGTGCTGGTACGCATGTGTTGGCCGCCCATAGAGATCTGGTGCATACCCGTAATGAGGGCAGCTCTGCTTGGGGCACATACTCCTGCAGTTGTAAAAGTATTGGGATAGCGGACCCCTATGTTGGCCAGTTCATCAATGTTAGGTGTATAGGCCAGCTCATCTCCAAAAGCACCTACTCGGGCGCTCATATCCTCTGCTACCAGCAGTAGGATGTTGGGCCTTTCAGGCATGACCATGGCCTGCATGCTGGGGAGTGGCTCCCACTCTGTTAACTGGAAGGAATTACGTTTGATGATAATCCCGAAGGCTAGTATACCTATAAGGAAGAGGATCAAAATAGATAGGAGAATTCTTTTGAAGAGTTTCATGGTATCAAAACTAACATTCCCATCATACCGTTGGGCTAGGGCAGATGGTAAGTAGGGTCAAACGGTATCTGGCGTGGTTTACTTAAAGAGCTGTGATGAGTACCCACCATTGAAATGGAATTCGCTCCATTTAACTCTTACCAGCTTGGGGTTTAAACCCCAAGCTAGTAGGATTGACTGGCAAAGGTTGGTATAGTAATATCTACTCCACCACCAACACCCCTCGCATCAACTGAGCATGGCCGGGGAAGGTACAGACGTACTCATACCTTCCTGGCTCAGCGGGCGCTTCAAAATAGATCACATCTGATGAATTTGGCTGGAGGAGGCCTGTGTGGTAAAGGATATCTTCCGATTCTGGGATATAGCCTTTGTCCTGCCCCTGAAGGCCAAGGTCAAGGGCTAATTGGCCTATGTCATCTGCTTTGTCTGGCTTCACAATGAGAAGGTTGTGTAGCATATCATCATTGTTGTTGAAATTCAGGCGGATTTTCTCTCCCGGCTTGGCTGTGATTTCAGCTACATCAAACTTCAATCCTGGCAGCGTCCCAATATCTACAGTTTGATCTGGACCATCAGTCCATGATTCAGGCATGCTTCCAATGCGCTTAGCGGAAGCATTGGCGCTGGCTATGGCCTTTTCTGAAAGGGTGGTACTCATATCCATTTTCTCTCCTTCAGGAATATAGTTCAAGGTATAGTAGGCTACCGGGTGAAGGAGTTCTTCCTGATTGGCTGAACGCACACCTTTAGCCCTTACCTCATACACATAACCTTCTCTCATTTCAGGGAAATATATTCGGGCACTCATGCCGTCTTCTCCCAACATGACGTGATGAAGACTTTTGGTTTCCTGGTTGATAGGAGGAGAACCATAAATATGGTGATATCGGTAGGTAAAGTCAGTGATTTGGTAGGAGGAAGGATCAGCCGCAGTAGTCGGATCTGCTTTCTCTGTAAAAGTGATGAGAAAACCGTCAGGCTGTGCTTCTATCTTCTGCATTTCAAAAGGAGCCTTCCCTTTGGCTACCAGTCTTTCCAGCCCAAAGGGCGACTTACCCGTCGAGGACCATCCTCTGCTGGTCATGCCCACATAGATATCATTTTCCGGTCCCCATTTCATTCTGAGTATACCTGATGAGAAACCTTCTCTGAATCCAAAGCAGGCACCTTGATAAGTGTCATTCACCTTCTCCTGGAATACACGCATGATTTTGCTGTGCCCCTGATCGCCTATAAGTAGCTGTCCCTCGAAAGGGCCGAATTTATCATTGTTTACCAGCAAGACATCCGAGGTAGAAATCCCCATGAGGGTATGCGGAAACCACACAGATGGAGGCTTAACCGCTGGGATAAGCTTACCATATTCATACAAAGTATATCCAAGCGTATCTATGATTTCTTCTTCTGTTAAACTTAGAGGAGAACCTTCTTCTCCTGTCCATTTCAGTCCTGCTGGATTTCCTACAAAGTCGCCCATTTCCACATGGGTCATTCTTCCTGAACCTACCCAGTCTCCCTGATTCTCTGTGTAGAAAATATCTCCATTGGCATTTAGTCCAAATCCTGCTGGAGAACGCATACCTGTAGCTATAGGCGTCATTTCTCCTTCTTCTGTAATCTTTAGCATCCATCCTCTCCACTTGGACAGACTGGCACCTCTCCCTATCCAACCCAGATTAAGGGTTACTAGCATATCCCCGTCAGGCAGGAAGACAGGTCCGTAAGAATACTCATGGTAGTTGCCTTCCAGTGGCCAAACGTAAATAGGCTCATACAGATCCGCTTTTCCATCCTTATTCTGATCCTGGATTTTGGTGAGTTCTGATCTTTGCGTCAGGTAATAGGTATCATTTTTAAACGCTAGCCCTAATGGCTCATGGAGACCATGAGCAAAACGTGTGAAAGTGGGGGATGTACTTCCCGGATTCTCTATTCTCCAGACTTCTCCTCTGCGTGTACTGACAGCAAGTACCCCATCATCATCAAAGGCAAGTCCGCCTACTTCTAACACAATTCCTTCCGGTATAGGGACTTGTTCAATGTCAGAGAAATTTTCCTCCTGATTAGCTAGGGGTTGTGCTTGTAAGAGAGCAGTTCCTAGAATCAATGAGAGGGTAAGGAGTATTTTTGAGAATGACATTTTATTTATGGTAGTCATATTATGTATTCTTGTTGATTCGAAAAAATAGCTAGAAGCATTTACCAAATAATGCGATACGTGAGTCCGGTCTCTCCTAAGGAGGCAATTAAATGCTGTTTACCCTGGCTTTCTTCTATGCTTAGGAGTCCTTTGTTTTGCTCATCAAACTGTAGGTAGTATTGTCCATTTACATAGTAAAGGCCATTCTCCAGTAATCTGATGTTATCCCCTTCTGCGATCCTGTAATCAAGGGTTCCCAAGCCTTCTAATGAAATCTCTCTTTCTGCAGTTCCATCATCGGATGGGGAAAGTTGGTCTTTTATTCGGACGCCTTGATGGTCGTATTGGAATACTGGGCGACCACCCTCAGCAATCTGATGTCCCTTATAGCTAAAGTTTTCCTCATTGGCTTGAAGGACGGGAATACCCTCCGGGGTTTGAATGGACGCTTCCAGCGGCTTTAAGAGTTGAGCTTCTCCTCTCTCATGCCACATATCTGTTACATCAGCAAAGGCCCCCCGCCAAACTTTTAAAAGTGCTCCCTTGGAAAGGTCATAGCTGAAATGAATTCCTTTAGGATCGCCAACTGATATGGTGTGAGTAAGCTTCTCTCCACCATGCTTGACAAAACCTCTGATCATTTCTGCTTCCTCGCCAGGACTTACCATGATGCGCTCCTTGGGTTTTTGCTTCCACGGTAATTCCGTATGTCCTCCCAGATAGCGTTTGTATATGCCGGGTCCTTCGTAAGATATCTCTGCCATAGCCAGCCAGACTTCCTGGTAAAAGGTAAGTTCAAGCTTGTGGGTTCCTTCGGTTAGGGTAACCAGCCCTCTTTCAGTATCACCTCCCGGGTCCCCCTCATTATTGACGACCAGATTTCCATCTATGGATAAGTTTCCACCATCATCAATCCAGGTAGTGAAAAGGTATTCTCCGGCTGACCCTACCTCCAGATCAGCGGTATACCTCACGGCAAAATGGTTATTTTCTTCACTTAGCTCTGCTACTTTGAAGTCTTCTGCAGCTCCGGTTTGAATGAGGGTAAGTGCATCAAAGTCTTTCGGTAATTTATCTCCCGGGCTTTCAAAAAGCTCATACTGGATATTAGCAAGCTTGAGCGTGTCTGCTCCATAGGCTTTGTAGTGGATGTTCCGGAAAGCCACTTTTCCATGGTCTCCCTGTATCATAAGGGGCGCTACGGGTACTTCATCCTCAAAGGCGGCGGCTCGGGTAGGACCCGTAACTTCCACGCCTGCATGTATGAGCATACCGTTGTGGTACACACTGTCAAAACGGGCGTTAGCTACCTTATTCCCTTCGGCATCAAAACGAGGCGCCTTGAATAGCACCCTATAGTGTTGCCAAAGTCCGGGTGCCAGACTGGCATTAATAGGAGGTGCATGCCCTTCGTAACCCTTTTCTCCCTCAGGCTTGCTGTCATCCCAGCGCTCATAGATCCCCCCACAGTCGGCAGAAGTAACTTCCTCCTTCCCCCAGCTGTCAAATAGCTGTATCTCATACCTGCTCTGGAAATAAATCCCTGAATTAGAGCCTTTAGGCATCATAAACTCGATTTCGAGCTCAAGATCACCATGCTTCAGATTGGAGAATAAATGGCTTTTAGCTTCCTCTGTTTGGTTGTTGACTAGGATACCACTTCCTTCAATCAGTTCCAGATCCTGTTCTTCATTTAAATCTGCGTACACCTCCCCAACCACCTGCCAGTTAGTTCCGTCAGTGGTAAAGGCTTCCAGATTTTCTGTAGACATGGGATGGAGTGGAAGAAAGGAAGGTATTTCTATGATGGCTTCCTCTTTGGGTGGAGTACATCCCCAGCTTAGTACGATGAGAGACAGTAGTACCAGCGATTGTATCTTTTGCATAGGTAGTCGTAAATCTTTATAAATAAGAGACACTTAGGACCCTTTTCAACTACCTGAACTAGCCATAATCAGTTAGTATTTTTGTCATCCAAACTAGAAGATTCTTTCTGGATAGAGAATCAATTGGATAAAGTTGAATTCAATGTTATTAAAAGAAAAAGCCATTCCACTTTCTGTATCTAGGGATAAATCTGGAAACCATCTAAGATTGGTTCTAAGAATAAAATACTGAATTCTGTCAGGTCTTATATCCCATCCAAATGTGATTCCATAACTTATTTTGTTATCAGTAATGTCTTGGGTGAGATTCCCCTCAAAAGACTCTCTTAGATTCAGATTCTCATAGCTTATAGCGGGTCCTACAAATGGGACAAACCCATGGTAGTCTCCCAGGTTCTTAATTAGCTCGAATACTAAGGATCTCCTCCTGGGAACCTGTATAGCTCCGTATGCTTCCGTACGGCTGGAATAGCTCCTGTAACTAACCCCAATATTTAGATCAGGTTTGTGGAAATGATATCCTAGCCCAAAATCCGGCATGATGGAAGTAGAGTATTTTTCCAGATAAGGCCTAAAGGTTTCATTGTAACTGCTGTTTCCTATCCAGAAAGCGGAAGACATCCCTATTCCCACAAAGAAATTATTCAGCTTTCCTTTAGCGGCTAATTGATTGGTGATTCTTTCTGTAGAGCCATTCTCCCATCCCTTCTCAGCTCCTAGGGTGGTATCCAGAAAGTATCTGTAAGAAAGACTGAGGTAGAGGGGAGGAGTTTCAACTTCTATCTGGGTAGACCTATTTATGTAGTAGTCCTGTCTGTGAGCATAGTTATACATGAGGCCTACCTCTAGTAAGTGTTGCTTGGTATTAAAGGTGAAACCCGTGTAGAGGGGGAGACTGGTATGATTTAGCTCTGGTCCATCTCCAAAGCGAGTATTGGTGTTGTCCTGTTCAAAGTAGAAAGGAGCTATGGAGGTCCCAATAAATGGTGCGAGTCTGTTATGTTGAATTCTCCATGGATAGTATTTAAAAACCGTTTCCACACCCGAGTCATACGTAACCTCCTGGCCTTCTGCCTGAAAAGAAGGAGCGGCCACAGGAATAGCCAAATAGAAATCCGCATGTCCCCAGAAATGGGTGCCTCCTATGAGAATTCGGGGTTTTAAGGTGCTGGAGAAGGATACATTCTCTAGGTCTCCCTGAGAATTCAAGAAGCTAGTACTTCCTCCCACACTCGATTGAACATCTATGCCAAAATTCAACTGGGCAAATCTATGCCGGGTTTGTTTCTTTACATATACCTGAGCGGCAAGAAACTGAAACAGTAGCAGATGTAGGGATAGTATAGCAA